>VBEF01000122.1 GCA_005881275.1 Chloroflexota bacterium | reverse complement strand
GCGGCGATCTTTGCACTCCCTGCCATGGTTAGGTTGGCGGAACGCCCGGCATATTCAAATGCCACCTTGGTCGCGTCCGGTGCTCTGTGGGTGGCCTTCGCGTTAGCCATTCACCTCGGTGTCGTCCCTTTGATGAGCGCCGCGGGACTCTGGCTCCTTGTGTCGGCATACCCGTTGCTTCGCCGCAGAGAGCAAGGCGATTCCGAGGTGGGGGCTGCCGGAAGCAAATGTCACGCCACGGGTTGAATCAGCTGGGTCAGCGAGCCGTCGGCGGCGCAGGCTAATCGAGCCGATAACAAGCTGCCGGCTTCATGTTTGATCCTGGGGTGATGATGGCGATGCGCTGCGGTTATTGAGCTCGAGTCGGGGTCTCGGCCGAACCGAGCCAGCGTTAGGCGGTTCGTAGGTGTCGCCTCGAGTCCCGCCAGGGCTACCACCTCCTACAAGAAAGTTCCGCGGGTTTGGTCCCAACCATGCTCTTGTCTTCAGCTTCAAAAGGTTGAGAATCGGTCCGGCGTGGACCGAGAGATCAAGTTGACCGAGCGGGGTCAGCAGGTCGCGGAGCTTATAGCGCTCGGCCTGAGCAACCGGGACATCGCGCGGCGTCTTTTCCTATCCGAGCGCACGGTCGAGTGGCACGTCGAACAGGTTCTCAATCGGCTTGGATTCAGCTCGCGGACGGAGATCGCAGCCTGGATCGGCCGGACCCAAAGCGGTACTCCCGTCCGGTCGCCAGGGAGAAAAGTCAACGGCAACATCCCGGCCCCTCTGACCAGCTTCGTCGGCCGGGAACGCGACCTGACGATGGTGCGAGATCTGGTCGCGGCCAACCGATTGGTGACCATCGTGGGACCAGGTGGAACCGGCAAGACACGGCTGGCGCTCAGGTTGGCTGAGGAACTGGAGCCGAGTTATCGGGATGGCGCGTGGCTGTGCGATCTCGCCCCGGTTGCAGATCCGGCCCTGGTCGGTGACGCGGTGGCGCAAGCTCTGGGTCTTTCGCAAGAGACGCCTGACCGCATGGCTGCGGCGCGTGAGTATCTAAGGGAGCGGAGCGCTCTCCTGGTCGTCGATAACTGCGAGCACCTGCTCGGGGGTGCGGCTGATATGTCACTGGAGCTCTTGGGCGCGTGTCGCGACTTGCGCGTACTGGCCACGAGCCTGGCGCCGCTCGGCGTGCTGGGCGAAGCCGTCTGGCAACTCCAGCCGTTGCCGCAAGAGGACGCGGTCCGACTCTTTGTCGAGCGCGCGCACGCGGCTGCTCCTGGAGTGCAACTCGATGACACGACGCAGGTCGAGGTCAATACCATCTGTGACCGCCTCGATGGCCTCCCACTCGCGCTCGAATTGGCGGCGCCACGCCTGCGACAGCTAAGCGTCAAAGAGCTGGCAGATGCGGTTCCAGACTCAACAACGACATCTCCAGGGGACCGGCATGGAAGCCTGGACGCCCTCGCGGCATGGGGATACAGAACGCTAGACGACAGCGAACGCAAGCTCTTCCGACAACTGGGCGTGTTCGCCGGCTGGTTCGAGCAAGACGACGCCACTTCTGTCGCGGGTGATGGTGCGGGAGTTGAGATGCTGCTGAACAGCCTTGTCGAAAAGTCCATGGTGACGGCGGGGCGCACATCACAAGGCCGCCCGCGTTATCGACTCCTCGAAATGTTGCGGGCGTTTGCCCGACGTCGGCTGGATGAGGCCGGCGAATCTCAGGAAACCAGATTGGCCCATGCGGAGCGGATGGTCTGGCTCGCCGAGCGCTTGGGGCTCAACACCGCCGGTAGCGGGGTGTGGGTGTGGCCCAAGGTCGAGGGCATGGCCGATGACATCCGGGCTGCGCTCCGCACACTGCTGGAGTTGCGGCCGCGGCGCGCGGCGTGGATGGCGGGCACGTTGCGATGGTTCTGGAGAGGGACCGGGCGACTTGGAGAAGGCGTCCGCTGGAACCAGATGGCGCTCGAGGCCTGCGCCGACCCCTGTTTGGAACGCTGTTGGGCATTGCACGGGCACGCGGTATTGCTTCTTCGCCTGGGGCGTCTGGACGAGATGATGTCCTGGTTTCGGGAGGCGACAAACCTGGCCGCATTACCCGAATGCGCCGAGATGCGTGGTGAGCTGCTGCTCGCCGAGGCATTGGTCCACGCCGGCTTGGGCGACCTTGCCGCGGCGGAAGCGGCAGATCGCCTGGCGATCGTGGAGCTGACGCAGAGAGGACAGGTCGACCGGGCAAGCCTGGTCCTGAACGATCTCGCAACCATGCTGCTCATCCAGGGTCGCGCCGAGGAGGCACACGGCGTGGCGGAACGCTGTGTCCAGGACCTCCGTCGGATCAAGAGTGGCAGGCTCCAGGTCGCCCTGGACACGCTGGCTCAGGCCGACTGTTTCCTCGGGCAGGTAGACCAAGCACGAGCCCGGTGGTTGGAAGCGGTTGCCATGAGTCTGGACACGGGTGAGGTGACTGCAGTGGCGACATGTCTGGAGGGCTTGGCTTTCGCCGCCGGCATGCGGCGGAGAACAGCGGTCGCGCTGAAGCTCCACGGGTGTGCCGATCAACTATTGACCCAGGCTTCCGACAGTTATGTGGCTGAGCCGCTGGCACCGAAAGTCAGGGAACTTGTGGGGCGACTCGAAAACCGGGTCGGGCCTCAGCTGGCAGCACGCCTGAGGGCCGAGGGCGAGGCCCTGGTGATCGACGAAGCCATCCAGATGGCCAGGTCCGAGGGCTGAAAAACAGGTACTCAGAACCCGTACTGACCCACGTGGTCTCCCGGGGGACAGGGCGGGCAACCGCACTTAGGCTGCTGCTCAACGCCTGACGGATCCGATAGGCAAACCAATAGGAGGACCGCAAGAAATGCAGGCCATCATGACGATCAATCGCTCGGGGACCATCGGACGAGCCAGGCTCCTGGCCAGACTCGCCCTCGCGCTGGCAGCCGCATTGGCGCTGGGCTTCGGCCTTGGCCACGTCATCGCACCGGGGAGCCAGGCCCAGCAGCCGATTGTTAGGTTCGTGCCGGTGACGGTGAACGGCGACCAGCCGAGTGGGGCACCCTCTCACCGCGAACTCTGGTAGGCGGTCCCACAGCACGGAGGCCGGGCTTCGAGCCTGGCCTCCTCGTTTTGCTCTCAAGGAGCGCATGGGGTAGGCCCGAATCACGCCGATAAGTGTCTTTGGAGCGAGGGCCCAGACAACATCGGTGGCAATCGCGACTCGACATTCGGCAATGTGCTACAATGTGCTACATGCAAAGGGTCGGAATCAGAGACCTACGTCAGAACGCCAGTGCGGTCTTGCGTCGCGTTGCAGCGGGGGAGGTCGTTGAAGTCACCGACCGGGGTCGAGCCGTTGCGCGGATCGTACCCATCCGTGGAGCAGGTGGGCTTGAACAGCTTCAGGCCGAGGGGCGAGCAAGCGGCGCGAAGGGAGATCTGCTCGACGTCAAGGCCATGCCGCGGGCTGCTGGGAGGCCAGTGCTGTCGAAGATCCTGGCTGACATGAGGGCAGATGAACGCTGACATTGCCTATCTCGACACTTCAGCGGCGGTGAAGCTGCTGATGACCGAGCGAGAGTCACCTGCTTTGCGCCGGTGGCTTCGTCCCCGCCCCGTGCGTGCATCGGCATCGCTGCTGAGGGTCGAGCTGCTGAGG
>VBEF01000121.1 GCA_005881275.1 Chloroflexota bacterium | reverse complement strand
CGTGCTCGCGACACGCGTCATCGATGATCCCAAGCTGCGTGGCCGCCGACTCCGGGCCGGCGTCCGTGTAGCCCAGCCAGCCGTTCCAGACCTCGGCGTACTGCACGACCAGCCGGCGCATCCGCGGGCGGGGATTCAACGTCCCGATCAGGATCGGGGGCCCACCGCGTCTCCTTCCGGCCGGAAGCAGCCTCGCCGCGCGCAACTGGTGATGCGCGCCATCGAAGTCGGTGGACTCATTGTTGAAGAGTTTTTTGATGACCTGGAGTGACTCCTCGAAACGGCCCACCCTCTGCTCATGAGGAAAACCGAACGTCAGGTGCTCACCCTCCGAATCGCCAGCGCCGAGACCAAGGACGAGACGGCCATCGCTGATGTCGTCGATGGTGACGGCCATCTTGGCCATGAGGCCGGGATTGCGATATCCGGTGCTCGCGACGAATGAGCCCAGCGCGAGCCGCGGGATGGCCACCGCAAGCGCAGCGAGCACGGTGAAGCATTCCATGTACCCCTCCAGCTCGATGTCGGGATCGTCGGGGAAATCCACTCCCGCGCGCCGCTTCAGCTCCGCGTTGTTGCTCGGCAGCAGCAGGTGGTCGCTGACGTAGAGGGCGTCGAAGCCGACCGCGGCCGCGGTGCCTGCAATCTCGAGGACCTCGGACCATCGCACGTCGGTGGTAGTCCAGGTCGGAAGGATCAGGCCGATCCGCAGCTTGTCGGCGGGAACGGGGGGGCGAGTCGCGGCAGGGGACATCCGCCAAAGTATGAGACGCGTCGGGTTAACCTTCGGTCGATGCCCTCCGTGATCCCACTGGAGTTCCTCGACCTCCTCGAGGGGGACGCGCTGGGCCACCTCGCCACGTTGCGCGCCGACGGCACGCCCCATGTCACGCCCCTATGGGTCGACCACGACGGCGACACGCTGCTGGTCAACGTGCGGGTCGATCGCGTCAAAGCCGCCAACATGCGAAGCCGGCCGGCGGTCGCGCTTTCGGTTGTCGACCCACGCAATCCAAACCGGTTCCTGGCGGTGACTGGAAAGGTCGCCTCGTGGTCGGAGGACGGATGGCGCGAGCACATGGATGCCCTCAGCCGCCGATATCTGAGTCTCGAGCGCTACCCGTGGTCGTTTCCAGGCGAGCGAAGGGCCATCTTCAGGATCGAGCCGACCCACGTTTATCACGAGGCCGGCGACGTCGAGACAGCCTAAAGCCGAGAAGCCGCTCAGCCTTTCTTCGCGGCCACCATCCACTCGGCCGCGGCGACCGGTGGTCGCCAGGGACTTAGCGCTTCGATGTCCAGCGACGGGTCCGGGCGACCGGCGATTGTCCTGGCGAGCAACTCCGCCACCGGCGGCCCGTGCATCGCCCCGTGGCCACCAAAGCCCGCCACCATCCAGAGCCCGTCTTCGACCAACCCCACGTAAGGATGCCCGTCTCCACCCAGGTCCACGTTCGAAACGACATGTCTCGCGATGCGGAGGTCGGCGAGTGAGGGAGCGCGCACTCGAGCGAGCTCGGCAAATTGCTCCAGCATGCGGGCATGGCCGTAACCAGGCGGATTGTTCTCGTAGAGGATCGCGATCAATAGCCCATCCGCTTCACGCTCAATCAAGAGGCCGGTGTCGAGGTCGATGGTCAGCGGAACCCGCTGTCCCGCGAGTGCGGGAGCAGTGATTGCCGCATAAAGCGGGACCGGGCGGATCGTGAGCTCCAGACCGAATGGACGAAGGAAGTCGCTGCTCCAGTAGCCGGTGCACGCCACCACGCGCTCGGCCTCGATGACCCAAGGGCCACTGATGCGCCAAGTTGATCCGGCGCGCTCGAGCGATCTCACCTCCCATTTCTCGCGAAAGCGGACGCCGCGAGCCTTTGCCGCCTTGACCAGCGCGGCGACACCCTCGGTCGGGGTCACCCTGCCGTCGTTGGGCGTATACGTCCCCCCGAGCAAACCCTCGGTTCCAAGCCAGGGCACGACCTCGCGGATCTGCTCTGGGTCGAGCGCATGGACGTCGGCGAGTCCCATGCTGCGCTGCAGCTGGGCGGCCTCCACAAGCTTCGCCACTATGTCCGCCTGCCCGCTCATGAACAGATATCCATTGGCATGCCAGGTGACTGGTGCCTCGAAGACGCGCTCGGCTGAACGCCAGAATTCGAGGCCGCGCCGCGACAGCTCGACTTCCAGGGGCGTGCTGAACTGCTGGCGCACGCCGCCGAAGGAGCCGCCGGTGGATCCGCTGCCCAGCTCGTCCGCCTCGAGGAGGAGGATGTCGGTCTCGCCTTCCGCCGCGAGGTAGTAGGCGACCGCGCAGCCGGCTATGCCCCCGCCGATGATCGCCGTCCCCACTCGCTCTGCCGTCATGCCAATCTCCGCGAGGTCCCTACGATAGGCGGATTCTCGAAGCGAAGGGAGG
>VBEF01000038.1 GCA_005881275.1 Chloroflexota bacterium | reverse complement strand
TTCGGTCCGCCCTGTGACTGCGATTCGTTTCCTTTTCCGGGGTCAGCGTGTGCGGGCCTGGGCAGGACCTTATCGAGGCACGCAGCTCATTGGCGCTGAGGACTGGTTCCCCTATCAGGCATCCACCTTCCCGACTCCGCCCTTTCCTGAATACTCGTCGGGGCACAGCACTTTCAGCGCGGCAGGTGCTGAGATTCTGAGGCTCTTCACTCGAAGTGAAAAATTCGGGGCCAGTGTTACCTTCCCGGCAGGGAGTTCGAAGTTCGAGCCGGGTGCAGTCCCGGCTCGAGATCTGACCATCAGTTGGACCACATTCAAGAATGCTGCTGATCAGGCCGGCCTGTCACGTCGGTACGGCGGAATCCACTTCGAGCAGGGCGACCTTGACGGACGAGCTGCAGGCCGGCTTGTGGCCCGACAGGCGTGGAGAAAGGCATTGGCCTATTTCAACGGCACAGTCCTGCCAACCAACCACGACGCTGATGAGTCCGATCCGGAGTGATGACGAGGGTGGCGCGGTGGCTGGTGGACGCCGGATATCTCGAGTAATCGCCTTCGTAAGTTACGCGTTGGCTTAGCGGGAGACATCAAGTGCGCTCGGATTTTCGCCAATTAAGCTTCGCCCCGAGACGTGCTTCGACCGCTGGCATGATTTCCTCGGGGTCCGGAAAGCGTCCCAAACGAGCTTTGTCAAAAACGATTTCTCCATCGATGGAGACCTTGAAGACTCCCTTCACCCCAGAACGCAGTTCGATTCCCCTTAGAACGGGGGCCCACCCTGTCGCGATTTCGACTGCCGCACGGACAGCCTCATCGAGATAGTTTCAAGGTACGCAGTATTCAACGACTACGTCATGTTTCGGATCGATCATTCCGCTTCCTTTCCAGGTCCGCCGGCGCCACGCCAGAACTCGCAACGGCTGCCGTTTGACAATACCGGATAGCCATGACTTAGCTCGAGGACGGGCCGTGATAGGCGCCCGCCCATGCAACTCGCAGGTGGCATTCACGAGGTGAGGATCGACCGGAGCGCTGATCCCAGACGCCGCACTGACTCGACCAGCTCATCGTGGTGCGCAGCACCTCCAAAGCTCAGCCGCAAGTGACTCGACGGCGGCTCAGTCGCAAAGAACGACCGGCCCGCGCCCACCACAACACCATGCTGGCGGCCCACTTCGGCGATCACACCTTCATCGGCACCTTCGGGAAGAGTCGCCCACACGTGCATCCCTCCCCGCGGCAGTCGCGGCACCACCAGATCGGGAGCGTGGTCCTCGAGCGCGCCGACGACCACCTGGCGGCGTTCCCGCAGCGCCCGGCCGACCTGCACGATGTGCCGTGCCCAACCTGGCGACTCGACCAGCTCGAGCGCAGTCTCCTGCGCCAGACGGTTGACGAAGAGGTCGTCCACCATCCGGATGGCCCTGAGGCGGTCGGCGACCGGGCCGCGAGCGACAAGCGCTCCGATGCGAAGGCTCGGCGCGGCCGGCTTGGTCAACGACGAGATATAGATGACGCGACCCTGGCCGTCCATCGAAATGAGCGTCGGAGGGTTGGTCCCGTCGTATCCGAGCCACCTCGCCCAATCGTCCTCGATCACAAAGGCTCCGGCCCGGCTGGCGACGTCGAGCACCGCGCGGCGGCGGTCGGCGGACATGACGATGCCGGTCGGATTGTGATGGGTCGGCTGCAGGTAGACCGCCCTCGAGCCGGTCACTTCGAACGCCTCGCTGAGCAGGCCCGGCAGTATCCCGTCGCCGTCCATCGGCACGGGGACGACTCGGATACCGGCGGCGCGTGCGATGGCCAGCGCGCCGGGATAGGTCGGCGCCTCGACGAGAAGCGTGCCGCCCGCCGCTACGAGCGCGCGAAAGCTGGCTGAGATCGCGGACTGCCCGCCGTTGGAGATGATGACATCGCCTGGGCCGAACCCCGGGCCGTGATGACTCGCAAACCACGCCCTCAGGCCGGAGAGGCCGCGAGGCTCGGGCGCCTCCCATGATTCCGATCGGCGGACCGCGCGGTGGGCCGCGATCGACAGCGCCCGGATAGGCAGCAGCGAGTGGTGGAGATAGCCGCCCGCCAGAGACAATGCGCCCCTCGGATTGGCGTCGAGGTAGATCTGAAGCGCGCCCGCATCGATCGCGCGGTCGCCCAGGGCAACGGTCTGCCAGGCGGTGTCGATGCGCCCCGTCTCGGCAGATGCGATTCGGTCGGCGACGAAGGTTCCCGCTCCCGGCCGTGTCCCTACAACTCCCTCGGCGCCGAGTATCGCCAGCGCGCGCGACACCGTAACGGGGCTGACGTGGTAGTCGGCCGCGATCTGGCGGGTTGAAGGGAAGCGTGCCCCAGGGGCCAGCACCTCCGCCCGAGACCGCAGGGCAACTGTTAGAGAGCGGATGCTGCTATCGCTCATTGCCGCCTCAACAGTATCAGTTGCACCCTGATCTCGATCGTGATAGCGTGAATCGTGGCTACTCCCAGTATCGGTATCCATCGATCTTCTGTACCGGTATCGGGCCTGGCTCTGGCCGCACTCGCCGTTGTGATGTTCTCCGGCACCGTGCCTGCCACACGCATTGCCGTGGCCAGCATCGACCCGATCGTCGTGGGTGTCGGACGGTCAGTGCTCGGCGCGCTTATCGCCATCGGCTACCTATGGGCCATCCGGGCGCCGTGGCCGAGCCGCCGCCAGATGCCGGGCATTGCAGTGGTGGCGGTGGGCGCAGCCGTCGGCTTTGGATGGTTCAGCGCGGAGGCGCTTCGCACGGTCAGCGCGACCCATGGCTCGATCGTGATCGGCTTGCTGCCGATGCTGACCGCGCTTTTCGGAGTGCTGCGCACGGGTGCAAGGCCGCGGCCGCTCTTCTGGGTCGCGACCGCGGCCGGAACGGGGGTGGTCCTCTGGTACGCGGCATCCGGGGTTCGAGCGGAGCCGCCCGGTGTCGGCGACGCGTATCTCGTCGCCGCCCTCATCCTCGCGGCAGCAGCCTATGCCGAGGGTGGCCGGCTGGCACAGACGATGCCTGGCGGCCAGGTGATCGCATGGGGTCTGGTGGCTGCCCTGCCGATCTCGGCGCCGCTCACCGCGGCCGCCCTGGCGAGCTCGCCCTTCACGCCAAGCGCGGCGTCGCTGGCCGCCCTCGGATACATGGCGGTGTTCTCGGTTTTTGTAGGCATGGTCCTGTGGTACCGCGGCATGGGGCTGGTGGGCGTAGCGCGAGTTAGCGCGACCCAGTTGGCGCAACCGCTGCTGTCGGTGGTCTGGTCGTGGCTGCTCATCGGCGAGCCGCTGCGGCCGCAGACGATCGTAGCCGCGATCCTGGTCCTGTTCTGCGTCGCCACCGCACAGCGAGCCAGGACGGCGAGCCCCTAGCCGGCGCTAGGCGCCCGCGGCGCGCACCTCGTCGGCCGCGGCCGCGAGCGTCTTCCCGACGAGCGGCATCACCTTCGTCCCGTAGAGCTCGATGCTGCGCATCATCTTCGAATGCGGCAGCGTGCCGTTGCTGTACTTCATGTCGAATCGCGCGAGGCCCAGCGTCTTCGCGGCGTCGCCGATTCCGCGTCATCGCCACCGGCGGAGCGAATCTTTTCTCATCGGACTCCCAGGATGCTCTCGATTGCGTCTAAGCCACGCGAAGGAGACTCCGCGTTGTGGGAGTGCCCTTCGGAGCTGTGGCGCGCGCCCGGAGCAGCATCGCGCTGGCCGCCGCAGGCACGGCTCTTGTCCTGGCATCGTGCACGTTCCCGGTCCGCTTCTTGACCAGATCCAGGCTGACCTGCGCCGGCTGATCGGCCAGATCGGCCCATCTGTCGTCCGCATCGACGCCGGCACCGCCTCTGGAAGCGGTCTGCTGATCGACGCGGTCGGGACGGTGGTAACACCGGCCAGCCTCGTGGCTGGATCGCAGCAGGTCACTGTCACAACGTCGGCGGGCCAGAAGTACACGGGCCTTGTCGCAGGCGCCGACGCAAATAGCGACGTCGCTGTGGTGCACGTGAGCGGGGCCGCGGGTCTGACCCCGGCGCCCTTCGGAGACTCAACGGCGCTGCAGATCGGCGACGTCGTCGTGTCGATCGGTTCAGGCACCGTCAGCCAGGGCATCGTGAGCCAGATCGCTGGGGGGCAAATCCTGACGACCGCGCCGGCGACTGCCGGTTCCTCGGGCAGCGCCCTGGTCAACATCGCCGGGCAGGTGATCGGGATGACGACGCTCGGCCCCGCAGGGGTTGGGGCGATGGGCGTCGCCATCCCCAGCAACCAAGTCAACGCGGTTGCCCAGCAGCTGCTCAGCGGCGGATCACCGACACCCAGCGGGAAGGCATTCCTTGGAGTGGGCCTTACCGACGCCGCCGGCGGCGGAGCCCAGGTCCAGTCCGTTGTCGCCGGCGGCCCCGCCGCGAGCGCCGGCATCCAGGCCGGCTGGACGATCCTCGCGATCGGCGGCCACTCGGTTGCCAACGCGGCCGCGGTCGCCCCGGTTCTCGCGACCTACACGCCAGGCCAGCGCGTGACGCTGACGCTTCGCCTGCCGAATGGTTCCACCCGTTCGATTCAAGTGCTGCTCGGAAGCGGCTGACGGCTAGACGCATAAAGGAGCAAGAGGAACAGATGTCACTTCCAGATCAAGCGTTTGTGGGAAGCTCGAAGTCGCCCGCCGAGATCTACGCCGCGCGCGTACCCAAGCAAGTCGAACAGCTGCTGTTCGAGGTCCGCAAGATCATCGTGGGCCAGGATCGCCTGCTCGAGCGCGTCCTGGTCGCGCTTCTCTCGAGTGGTCACATCCTCGTCGAGGGAGTGCCCGGTCTCGCGAAGACGGCAACCGTCCGTGCGTTTGCCGCCGCGATCGGTGGCAAGTTCGGCCGAATCCAGTTCACCCCGGACCTCGTTCCATCGGACCTTGTCGGAACTCGGGTCTTCAACCCGCGCAAGGCTGACTTTTCCACCGAGCTCGGGCCCATCTTCTGCAACCTTCTTCTCGCTGACGAGGTCAACCGGGCGCCGGCCAAAGTCCAGTCGGCCCTGCTCGAGGTCATGCAGGAAAGGCAGGTCACGATCGGAAAGGAGACCTTCAAGGTTGACGAGCCTTTCCTGGTCCTCGCCACGCAGAACCCCATCGAGGCCGACGGCACCTACCCGCTCCCGGAAGCGCAGATCGATCGCTTCATGCTCAAAGTCATCGTCGGATATCCGTCGAGCCACGAAGAGATGGGGATCGTGCAGCGAATGATCGGCGAACCCATTCAGGTCCAGCAGGTGCTCGCGCCCGAAGAGCTTCTCGAGCTGCAGCGTCAGGTACGCAAGGTTTACGTCGATCCGGCGGTGGTCGCGTACGCGACCACGCTCGTGTCGGCGACACGCAACCTGAAGGCGTCCGGCGTGGCGGAGCTTGAGTCCGCGGTCGATTACGGTGGCAGCCCGCGCGCGACGATTCACCTGGTGAGCGCGGGACGCGCGCTTGCGTTCATCCGCGGCCGCAGCTATGTGCTGGGCCAGGATCTGGCGGCGGTTGCGCCCGAGGTCCTGCGGCACCGGATCGTTTTGAGCTACGAGGGGATAGCAGACGGCGTTTCCCCCGACACAATCGTGCGCCGCGTCCTCGAAACGACGGAAATGCCGCGCCTCGATCTGGGGGATGGCCGTGTCGTCTGACGGCAAGCGACGCCGCCTTCGCCACCTGCTCAAGCACGACGCGCTCAGGCGCGTGCGGTGGCCCATCCTCAAGCGGCTCGGATTTCACGCCTGGGGCGACGAACGTTCCAGCGTGCGAGGCCCCGGCGTCGAGTACGCGGAAAGCCGCGAATACGAATTCGGTGAGGATGCCCGCACGATCGACTGGAACCTGTCCGCGCGATCCGACCGCATCTACGTGCGAGAGTCTCATCCCGACCGAGGTCTGGACGCCTGGCTTATCGTCGATGCGAGCGCCTCACTGGATTGGGGTACCGCCCTGATGCTGAAGCGCGAGGCGGCCATCGACATGGCGTCCGCCGCGTCCTCCCTGATCGCGCGCCATGGCAGCCGCGTCGGGGCGATCGTCTTCGACGCGAACGTGCGGCGCATCCTCCCACCCGTGGCGGGGCGCCGGGGGCGCCTCCATCTGGTCGGAAGCCTGGACGCCGACCTGTCTTCTGCGCCCACAGGCGCGGCCACCGCTCTTGCGGCCGCCCTCTGGCAGGCGGTCAAGGTCATCCGCCGGCCAGGCCTGCTCATCGTGATCAGCGACTTTCTCGCCGCCGGCGGCTGGCAGAGGCCGATGGCTGTTCTCGGCCACCGCCATGAGCTCGTCGCCGCGCGTGTGGTCGACCCGGCGGAGATGTCAGTGCCGGATATCGGCGTGGTCACATTTGAGGACCCTGAGACCGGGCGGCAGCTGCATGTGGACACTTCTGATCGCCGCCTCCGCGAGCGCTTTCAGCTCGCGGCGATCGAGCAGAGCCTGCGCATCTCGACCGATCTCAAGCGAGCGCATGCAGTCCAGTTCGAGATCACCACCGCGCAGCCGTTCCTGCCCCAGCTCACCGAGTACCTGCGCCGCCGCTCGGCCGAGGTCAGCCGCCGAGGAGGCGCGCACCCCGCGTGATCATCTATCAGCCGGCCTTCCTTCTCGGCCTCCTGGCGATTCCCGTCCTGCTCGCAGGCTACGTGCTGGCGCAGCGCAGGCGGCGAGCCTATACGTTGCGCTTCACCAACCTCGAACTGCTGCGCTCGGTCCTTCCCCGAACCCCAGGCATCAGGCGACACGTTCCGCCGGCCATGTTCGTGCTGGGGGGAATCGCTCTGCTGAGCGGGCTGACGGTGCCGGTGCTGAACCTCGAGATCGCAAGGAACAACGCTGACGTCGTCC
Source organism: Chloroflexota bacterium (assembly GCA_005881275.1). Classification (GTDB taxonomy): domain Bacteria; phylum Chloroflexota; class Dormibacteria; order Dormibacterales; family Dormibacteraceae; genus 40CM-4-65-16. Next base: position 45,419 of record VBEF01000038.1, on the reverse strand, counting down.
TGGTCATGGACGTGTCCGGATCGATGCAGGCCGCCGATGTGGCCCCGACCAGGCTCGACGCGGCCAAAAACGCCGCCTCGACGCTCATCGATCAGCTGCCGGGCGACGACCGCATCGCCCTGATCAGCTTCAGCTCCACGGCCACGCTCCAGCAGGGGCTGACCACTGATCGCCAGGCCGTGAAGGGGGCGGTTTCCAGCCTCAAACCCGGAGGTGGCACGGCCCTGGGCACGGCCCTGGCTCTTGCGCTCGGTCAGCTGGATCCCGGATCGCGTACCGCTTCGGGTGTGCAGCCGCGCCCCGCCATGATCGTGGTTCTCACGGACGGCGCCTCCAACCAGGGCGTCGACCCGCTCACGATCACGCCCGAGATCGTGGCGGCGAAAGTGCCGGTGCAAACGATTGGGATCGGACTTCGCGACAGCTCGGCGACGGTCGCCGGGGAGCCGGTCGGCGGCGTCGATGAAGCCACGCTTAGCGCGATCGCGTCCGCAACCGGCGGGAAGTATTACTACGCGCAGGCGGCGGGGGAGCTGCAGAGCATCTACAGCACACTCGCGACCCAGGTCGGCTGGCAGTTCCAGCAGCTCAACTTGATGGTTCCGCTCCTGATCTCCGGCATCAGCCTCGTGCTGCTGGGAGCCGTGGTCAGCCTGTTGTGGTTCCGGGTTCTGCCCTGACCCTGGACCGAGCTGCTCGCTCGGTTAGTGGACCCCGACGAGGAATCCCAAGACCATTCCGCCGCCGATCCCGATGAGCCCGGCCCCGACCGCGGCGGCCAGCAAGACGCGCCAGTAGCGCATCGACAACGTCGGCCGGGCCGCGGCACGCGGCGGCCGCGGCGCTGGGGGCGGAGGCGCTGGGGCCAGGGGCTGAGCTCGGCGAGCCTGGTAGGGCAGCCACCTCGCGCCGGGCGGAAGGTGGGCGGGCCACACGTTCACGTCGACTTCCGAAGCGCGATGTGGCTGCGAGCCCGGACTCTGCACGGCGCCCAGTGTGGGCCAGATGTTTGAGCGTCCGCTGAGTCAAGGCTGAGGGAATGCTGAGACCGGGCTCCACATCCAGCCGCTCTTTAGGCTGATGGGCGGCAATGGGAGACGCGGGGTTCAACGTCCGGCTTCTGTCGGCGGGTCCATTCGTAACCATGATCGACCGGTTCGCGGTCGCACCGGTCCTGATCCCCATCGCGCTTGAGTTCCGCGCCCCGCTCGGAGCCGTCGCCATCGCCGCGACCACGTACTACTTCGCGTACGGACTGGCGCAGCCGTTCTGGGGTTTCGCATCCGACCGTCTCGGCCGGGTCCGGATAATCCGGATCAGTCTCGGCGCCACGGCGGTCGCGTGCGCTCTCTCCGCGCTTGCTCCCAACCTCGACTTCCTGATCTTTGCCCGGATCGTGGCGGGGGCGTCGGTCTGCGCGATCCTCCCGACGGCCCTCGTGTACGTGGGCGACATGATCCCCTTTCAGCGCCGTCAGGGTGTCACCGCAGACGTGCTGGCCGCGGTCGCGGTCGGCACCGCCGCCGGAAGCCTCGGCGCCGGGCTGTTCGCCCACTATTTCAGCTGGCGGCTGATCTTCGGGCTCACCGCCGTGCTCGCCGCGGGGACCACAGTGGCCATGGGCCGGCTGCCCGAGTCGAACCTGCGACCGTCAACCGGAGGCCCGATGGAGCAGCTCCGCCAGGCTTTCCGCCGGCCGTGGGCGCGCTTCCTGATCTTGTTCGCGGTGCCCGAGGGAGCCATGGTGCTCGGCTTCCTCGTCTACTTCGCCCCCGCGCTCGAGGCCACCGGGACCAACCCGGCGGTCGCCGGGCTGGTCGTCGCCGCCTATGGCGGCGCGGTGCTCGTGGGTACGCGGATCGTCAAGCGCATCGCCTCGCGCACCCCGGCGTGGGTGACCATCAGCGTGGGCGGTGCCATGGGTATCGCCGGCTACTGGGTGGCGGCCCTGGACCAGCACGCCGTCGCCATCCTCGCCGCCAGCGTTCTGATCGGCGGCCTGTACTCGATTTTCCACTCGACGATGCAGGTCTGGGCGACCGACATCTCACCCGAAGCGCGCGGTACTGCGGCGGCGCTCTTCGTCACCGCGGCGTTCCTGGGCGGCGCGATCGGAACCGGCCTGGGCGCGTTCTTCGCCCAGGGGAACCAGTACAGAGCTCTCTTCGTGGTCGCCGCGCTGCTCAGCGTGCCGGTCGTGATCACCGCGGCCCTTACCCGGGCTCGCTACCCCGGCACCGTCCTGGCCGAGCAGGCGGCGGAGGTCGCCGCCTCGTAGTGGGCGGAGTAGGATTTTCCCGTCGGGGAGCAGCTGTTTTGGGGGAGGTTGTGACCATGGCAATGGTTAAGTTGGCGTTGCTCGCGGCGGTGGCGGTCGCTGCCTTGGCGTGCGGGGGCAGCTCCGGCGGAGCGCCGACGACCGGGTCCACGATCATCCTTGGAGCGCCTCTTGGGCTGACCGGTTCCCTGACCAAGGAGTCGATCCTCACCCAGCAGGGCTACAACTTGTGGCAGGACTGGATCAATGAGCGTGGGGGCATCGTGGTCAATGGCGTCAAGCACCCCGTGACGATCAAGTACTACGACGACACCAGCAACGCCAACCAGTCCGCGGTGCTGATGCAGAAGCTCATCACCGAGGACAAGGCGAACTTCTTGCTGGGTCCCTATGGCAGTGCCGCCACCGCGACGGACGCAGCCATCGCTGAGCAGAACGAGATCCCGATGGTCGAAGCCAACGGCGCGGCGCAGTCGATCTTCAACCAGGGCTACAAGTACACCTTCGGCGTGCTCAGCCCGGCCAACAAATACCTCCAGGGCGTGATCGACATGGCCGCCACGCTCAGCCCCAAGCCGGCGACCATCGCGATGCTGAGCGCGGATGACAATTTCAGCCTCGAGGTCGCGGAGGGGGTCAACACCTACGCGGCAACCAAGGGCCTGAACGTCGTCCTCTATAAGAAGTACAAGAACGGCGCCACCAACCTCTCGGCCGAGGTCCAGGCGGCCAAGGCCTCGAACGCCGACATCGTCCTGAACTCCGGTCATCTGCAGGAGGCGATCGCCATCAACAAGGCGGCCAAGGAGCAGAAGGTCAACGCCAAGATATTCGCGTACTCAGTCGGGCCTTCCACGCCCGACTTCATCACCGCGCTCGGCAAGGACGCCGACTACGTCTACGGCGGATCGCAGTGGACTCCGCAGGTGAAGTACACGCCGGCCTTCTATCTGACTGTGGCGGACTACGTGACCGCTTACAAGGCGAAGTATCCCGGGCTCGGCGATCCCGACTACCACGTGGCCGAGTCGACGGCCGCATGCCTGGCCCTGCAGCGCGCGATCGAGAACGCCAAGTCGCTGGATCCCAAGAAGGTGCGCGACGCGCTGGCGGCGCTGGACGTGACGGTGTTCTTCGGCCAGGTCAAGTTCGACAGCCGCGGGATCAACATCTACAAGCCGATGGTCGTGGAGCAGATCCAGAACGGCGCGCACCACACCGTGTTTCCCGACAGCGTCGCGGACGCGAAGCCCCAGTACCCAACCCCCGCCTGGGACCAGCGCTGATCGCAACGAGACGCTAGGGTTTGGACGCTTTCGTCCAGCTGGTCATTCTCGGCCTGCTGGCCGGAGGGGTCTATGTTGCGGTGGGAGTGGGCTTCGGCCTCGTGTGGGGCGTGCTCAACATCGTCAACCTCGCGCACGGGGCCCTGGTCGTCGTCGGCGGCTACATCACGTGGCAGCTCTTTACCGGTTTCGGCCTGGATCCTTTCCTCACGCTGCCCCTGGACGCAGCAGCGTTGTTCATTCTCGGTTACGCGCTCCAGCGCGGGGTCATCAACCGGATCATTCGCGCACCGCTGTTGTTCACCTTCCTGCTTACTTTCGGGGTGAACCTGGTGATCGTCAACATCCTGCTCCTCATCTTCGGTTCGGACTTTCGATCGGTCACGCCCGCGTACTCGGGTCAAGGTCTGGAGCTCGGCAGCGTCGTGATTCCCTACGTCCGTCTTGCCTCGTTGGGTGCGGCGATACTGCTGGCGGCTGGGCTCGCCTTCCTGCTGAACCGGACTCGCATCGGCCTGGCGATCCACGCCATCTCCGCCGACCGTGACGCCGCGCAGCTCGTCGGCATAGACCTTCGCCACGCTTATGCGGTCACCTATGGACTCGGCGCCGCTTGCGCCGGGATCGCCGGCGGACTCATCGCGATGATCCAGGCGATCACCCCAACCGCCGGCGAGCCATACACGCTGCAGGCGTTCGTGGTCGTGATCCTCGGAGGGCTGGGTCGCGTCAGCGCGACGGTGGTGGGAGGCCTTGCGTTCGGCCTGGTCGAGGCCTTCGGACAGTCGATACCGGGGTCGGGATCGGTGTTCGCGAACGCGATCGCCTTCGGTCTCATGGTGCTCGTGCTCGTGACGCGGCCCCAGGGACTGATGGGCAGGCTGCATTGATCGCGACGACCGATTCGCAGCGCCGCTGGCGGCGCGCGTTCGTGATCGCGGGCGCGATCGTCGCCGGCTACGCGCTTCTGGCTCCCCTGACCTCCCTCGACGTCGCCCAATCGGCCAACATCCCTCTCCTCGCCGACAAGTTCTGGTTCCGGATCGCCACCTACATCGTGATGTTCGTAGTCATGGCGTCGGCTTGGAACATCATCGGCGGGATCACGGGGTACGCCGCTTTTGGCAACGTGGCCTTTTTCGGCATCGGCGCCTACACGACGGGCATGCTGATCGCCAAGGCGAAGTGGCCCTTTCTGCTCGCGCTGCCGCTCGCGCCGGTCCTGGCCGCGTCCTTTGCCGCCCTGATAGGGCTCCCGCTGCTGCGCCTGCGCGGGCATTACTTCGCGGTCGCAAGCCTGGGGGTGGGGGTGGCCCTCGGCGAGCTGGTGCAGAACATCGACTACGACGGCAGGCCGGTCTTCGGGGGAGCCAGCGGCCTCTTCCTTCCTATATATGCGGTCGGCCACCGCGGCCTGTTCTTCTTCTATCTGATGTGTGGGGCGGCGGCTCTCGCCATCGCCGTCACGTGGTGGGTGCTGCGCAGCCGGTTCGGCTACGGCCTGATCGCCATCCGCGAGAACGAGGAGGCCGCGGCTGTGCTCGGGGTGAACACCACAGCGTATAAGGTGGCTGCGTTCGCCCTGGCCGCGGCGCTGACAGGCCTGGCGGGCGGGATCTTCTCCCAGTGGAACGTCTTCATCAATCAGGACAACGCGTTCCCCATCGAATACAACGTCCAGATGATCCTGATGGCGCTGCTCGGTGGCACCGGCACGGTGTTCGGGCCGGCCGCCGGCGCTCTTTTGCTGCAGCTGCTGATCCAGTTTCTCGGCGGAAGCCTGCCGATCTCGCTTGATATTCCGTTCGTCTCGAGCGAGGCGCGGCCCATCATCGCGCAGGTCATCCTCGGCCTGCTGCTGATAGTCGTCGTGGTCTTCGTGCCGCGCGGAGCGATCGACTTTTTCGGCGGCCGCACCAGGCTCAGCCTCGCGTACTTGCGCCGCTCGCTCAGAGAAACGTCGCTGTGAGCGCGGCTGTCTCGCCCCAGCTCGAGCTGCGCGGCGTGACCAAGCGCTTCGGGGGCGTGGCCGCGGTCGACGGCGTCAGCTTCGAGGTCGCCAAGGGTGACATCGTCGGCATCATCGGCCCCAACGGCGCGGGCAAGACGACCCTGCTCAACTGCATCAGCGGAACGCAGCGCCTGGACCGAGGCGACATCCGCTTGAACGGGAGCTCAATCGCCGGCATTTCGCCGCACCGGGTCGCCAAGCTCGGTATCGGCCGCACCTTCCAGATCGTCAAGCCCTTCGGGTCGATGACGGTCCGGGAGAACGCAGCCATCGGCGCTCTGTTCGGAAGCGCGCAAGCGCGGCGCGGAGTCGCCGGTGCCTTTGCATTGGCGGACGAGGTTCTGGAGCTGGTCGGCCTCAGGGCCAAGGCCGATCACCCGGTTTCGGCGCTCACCATCCCGGACCGCAAGCGACTCGAGGTCGCACGGGCGGTGGCGACCCGGCCGCAGCTTCTTCTGCTCGATGAGGTGATGGCAGGGCTCAACAACGTGGAGGTCGACGACGCGCTGGACATGGTGCGCGCGGTGCACGCGACGGGCGTGACGGTGCTCCTTATCGAGCACGTCATGCGCGTGATCGTCGGCGTGTGCCGCCGGGCGATCGTCCTCGACTTCGGTCACGTCCTTGCGCAGGGCGAGCCTGAGGTCGTGCTGAGGGACGAGCGCGTGATCCAGGCCTACCTCGGCGAGCGTTATGCCAAACGCCTCAAGTCCTGAAACCCTGCTCGAGGTCAGAGGCCTGACGGCGGGTTTCGACGCCGGGCCGGTGCTCTTCGGAATCGACCTCGACATCGAGCCGTCGGAGCTGATCGCGCTGGTGGGCGCGAACGGAGCCGGGAAGTCAACCTTGCTCGGCGTCTTGAGCGGCCTGGTCCGCGCGACCTCGGGGACGATTTCACTTGGGGGCGAGGACGTGACCAACGCGCGCCCTGAAGCTCTGGTCCGAAAAGGCGTCGCTCATGTGCCACAGGGCCGCCGCCTCTTCGGGACCATGTCCGTCAAGAAAAACCTGCTTCTCGGCGCGTATCTGCGGCGCGACCAGGAGGTGCCCGATGACCTGGCGCGCGTGCTGGATCGCTTCCCGGCCCTCAAGGACAAGCTGTCACGCGACGCCGGCACGCTGTCGGGCGGGGAGCAGCAGATGGTCGCGATCGGCCGAGGCATGATGGCCCGGCCGAAGCTGCTGATGGTGGATGAGCTGTCCCTGGGCCTCGCGCCCAAGGTCGTAGACCGCCTGATCGACGTGGTCCGCGAGATCAATCGAGAGGGCATGGCTCTGCTGCTGGTCGAGCAGGACGTGCTGGTCGCGCTCGACGCGGCGAGCCGGGCCTACGTGCTCGAGAACGGGCGGGTCGTGCTCACCGGGGCTGCCGCCAAGGTCAAGGATGACCCTGGGGTACGGCGAGCCTATCTCGGTCTGTGACCGAGGCTGGCGTTCCCGCGCTCAATGGCGTGGGTACGGCGCCCGACGATCCAACGGGCTCCGGCGATGGTCCATCCGGCGTAGGGCTGCTCTGCGCTCACGTGCGCTGGTCTCGCGGGCAGGCGTCACCTCCCTGTGGAGTCGCGCCCTGCGCTCATCTCCGCGCCGATCACTCGCGGACCGTCTTACGGTCGACCTGTTGTCCGTAGCGTCCTCCTGTGCCTCGCGCAAATGCCACTCTGACCCTCCTTCCCGTGCGAGTCAAGTGTTGCTGGGTCGATCACGGCAACAGAGCGGGCGTTACCTGTGACTGAATTTGTTACGCTTGCGCCGCAATTGCGCACCGGGCCTGCAGGCTGGCCTGAAGTGATCCGGAACGACCGGCCGCTGCTCGTGGACGCGTTCTTGATCGCGGCCGTGCTGACCGTGTTGGCCCTCCGGGTTTATCTGGCCGCGGCGCATTACCCGCAGCTGGGTGGCAATGGTCTCCACATAGCACACGTGCTTTGGGGTGGCCTCCTCATGGTGGTTGCCCTCGGAATGCTCCTGTCCCTTCTGACATTTCCCTGGCAGCTCATGGCTGCTGTCATCGGTGGCGCAGGCTTCGGCATGTTCATCGACGAGCTGGGTAAGTTCCTGACGTCGGACAACAACTACTTCTTCAAGCCGACCGCGTCGCTCATCTACGCGATGTTCATCGTCCTGTTCTTGACGGCACGCGAGATGCGGCGCTTCCGGAAACTCACGCCTCGCGAGAAGCTGGTGAACGCCGTCGAAGCTTCGAAGGAGCTTGCGCTTGGACGCATTTCGACTGTGGCCCGAACCCACGCGCTGGCCTGGCTCGATGCGGCCGACATCTCGAATCCCCTGACGCCGATGCTGCGCCGGCAGTTCGAGATGGCAACGCCGGCGCCGGAGCTCAAATCCTGGTTGACAGCCTCGATGACGGCTGTCCGCAACCGTTACGCCGCGATCGTCCACAACCGCTGGTTCCGCCGGGCCATCACCGGTGTTTTCGTCTTGCAGGCTGTCGCCGTAGTCCTGTCGGTCGTCTACTCTCTCGTCGTCGCAGCCGGGGCAGCCACCGGCAGCAGCGACGCATTGAGGGAGTGGAACGCGACGTTCCAGGCCGGGCCGATCCTGTGGACCACCCTGGCAGGGACGCTCGTCGTGGGCGCTTTCACTGTGATCGGTGTGGCGGAGCTGCGGAGCTCGCGCCACCGCGCGTACCGCGCATTTGAGACCGCGATTCTCATCGATCTACTTTTGGTGCAGCCCTTCACGCTGTTGGACACCGGTTTCGCGGGCCTCACGCAGGTTTTCATCGATCTCACGCTCCTTGTCAGCCTGCGGTATCTGCAGAGCGCGGAGGTCGTGCTGCAGGTCGTGGGTCGGTCAACGACGCAACCGGACGCAGTCCAGGTGACCCTACGTTGAGGATCATCAGCTGAAAGCCCGCTTCGGACGTTCGGGTTCCGACACCGCCGAAATCCGAGCGACCTTCTCGCTGTCGATGGCGATCTCGAAAACGTGCTCCATCACGACAGCCCAGCCGTGGATGAAGTACCGCCATCCGTCCTCGACGCGCAGGTTTCGGCCGGCCCGTTGTTGCTCCGCCTGACGAAGAAACTCCAGCTCGCCTCGGTAATTCAGGTCCCAGACAAATCCGTCCTCCGGAAACATGGCGGCGTCCGTGATGGGTGAGCCAGGCGTGTCCTTGCCCATCCCCGTCGCGTTGATGACCAGGGACCCTGGCGGCAGCTCCGCGATCAAGCGGTCGTTGATGCGCGGATCGCCGTTCTCGATGTAGCGGACCGGCGTTTTCGGACCGAGCTTGGCGTGAATGGCCTGCATCGCCTCGAGTCTGGCCTGCGTCCGGCCGACCACCGTGATGTGGGAGTCAGCCTGGCTCGCGAGCAGGTGAACGGTGATGGCGGTAGCCGAACCTCCCGCTCCAATACACAGGACCTGTGCCCCATCGGTGGCGTCAAAGAACTCGGCGAGCGCTCGCTCGGATGAGATCGGATCCGTCGCGAGCGCCCACAGCCGCCCGTCGCGTTTGGCGAGGCAAGACGTCTCGCCGCACAGCTCTGCGTACGGGTCGACCGCGTCGAACATGTCGCGGCACGCTTCGAAGACATCGATCTTGTGCGTCGTGATGAGGCCGCCCCGTTCGTTCGAGCCGTTTTTGATTTGACGAATCACTTCTCGATAGCGCTCGCGCGCTGCGTGCAGCGGAAGGTCGTATCCCACCAGCCGCACATCGCCAAGCTCCAGCTCCGCAGCCCACGCCGGAAACAACCGCGTCGCGGCGGACTGTCCAGTGGTGACTCCGATGAAGGTGAATGTTTGCAGCGCTACTCGTGACCCAGCACGCGCGTGTACGCGGCCGCGAGCACCACGATGATCGCGCCGTAGAGCACCTGCTTGACCGCGTCGGGCACGTCGAGCAGCGTCAGCACGCTGTTGAGGACGGTGAGAATCAAGGCCCCCACGATCGTCCCCGAGTAGCTTCCGCTTCCGCCAAAGATCGACGTTCCGCCGATCACCACCGCGGCGACCGACGGCAGCAGCAGGACGGTGGCGAGACTCAGGTCGGCGGCGTTTACCGTGCCCGACAGCACAAGCCCGGCGACCGCGCTGAGGAATCCGCACGCCGCGTAGTTCGCCAGGAGGACCTGCCACCCGCGAACACCGGCCAGGCGCGTCGCCTCGATGTTGTCGCCGACCGCGTAGAGCAGCCTCCCGAACCCGGTGCTCCGGAGGCCGATGATCAGGGCAGCCCCCAGCAGCGCCCACAGGAAAAGGCTGACGGGCACGTAACCGAGCACGGTGCCCGAGCCAAGCGTGTGAATCACAGCCGGCACGCCCGGCACGCTGCGCACGGCCGCCTGGCTGTACACGTTGAGGCTTCCCGTGACGACCAGGCCCATCGCCAGGGTCATGATCAGCGGCTGCACCCTGAACACCCCGACGCCGATCCCGTTGACGAACCCGACGGCGACCCCTACAAGGAGCCCCGCAACGATTGACCGCGTCACTCCAAACGGTGCCTGGCTGGCCATGATGTACGCGGCCGCGGTCGCGACGTTCGCGACCGAAAGGTCGATCCCGCCCGTGATGACCACCAGGGTCTGGCCCGCCGCGAGGATCCCGAGGGGGGCGGCGAATTCCAGGATGTTCGACACCCAGTGCGCATTGACGGCGCCCGGGCGGATGATCTCGATCAGTCCCGCGAGCGCCACGAGCAGCGCGATCAGGACCAGGAACGACCGCTGCTGCACGAGGCGCACCACCGACACCGCCCGGGTGCTCATGCTCTCCTCAGCAAAGCGCCGACTCCGCCGATCATGACCACCAGCACGATCAGCACGCCCTGGATCATCTGGCCGTAGTTGGGATCGATCCCCAGGTAGATGAGCACCGCGGGGATGAGGGACAGGATGTAGGCGGCGGCGACCGGGCCCAGCATGCCGCCCCTTCCGCCGGCCAGGCTGACGCCGCCCAGAACGATGGCCGAGACCGCGCTCAGGGTGTAGTAAGTGCCCGCGAGAGGTGTGCCGACGCCGGTGGTCATGGACAGCGCCAACCCACCGCACGCCGCGAAGAATCCGCCTACCGCATAGGCGAGGATGCGGCTCAGCGCCAGGTTCACGCCCGACCTGAACGCCGCGTTGCGGTCGCTGCCGATGGCGTAAATCGCGAGCCCGGCCCGGCTGCGGCGCAACGGGATCCAGACGGCGGGAATTACCAGCAGCAGGAGCAGGGCGTTGGGCACCCACGGCGAGAACGTCGAGCCCTGGGCCAGGTTTTGAAAGTCGAGCGGGATGCCCGGTGTCGGCTTCGCCAGCACGAGCAGCGCCAGGCCCGCCCATATAAAAGAGGTCGCGAGGGTGATCACGATGTCAGGAACTCGGGTCAGGACGATGATCGCGCCGTTGAGCGCTCCCGCGAGCGTGACCTCGACGAGCACGATCAGGGCGACCACCAGCGCGTAGTTCAGGTCGTGCCCGAGCATCGCGCGCAGCGCAAGCACGTTGGCCAGCGCCATCAGCGCACCCACGGAAAGGTCGATGCCGCCGCCCAGCACCACCATCGTCTGAGCAGCCGCGGCGAACGCAAGTGGCAGAGCGGCAAGAGTGAGCGTGTTCCACTCGAACGAGCCGTAGTCCGGCTTGATGGCGATCGTGACCACCATCACGGTCGCGAAAAGCGCGTAGACCGCAATCGTCCAGCCGAACCGCCTCAGCGCCCGGCCGAAACGAACGCGGTCGAGCCTGGGTCGTTCGGCCGCGACGGTCGCCTCCACTACGCTCCTTCCTGAGCATCCGGATCGGCCTCGGAGGGCAAGCCGTGCGCGGCCCGCAGCAATGCTTTCTCGTCCGCCTCGGCCGCCGGCATCTCGTCGACCAGCGCGCCGCCGAAAAGCACGATGACGCGGCTGCACGCGAGCTGGATCTCAGGTAGCTCGGACGTGAACAGCAGCACGGCGGAACCGTTCGCGGCGAGCTCTTTGATGAGCCCGTAGATCTGGCGCTTGGTCCCGATGTCGATCCCACGCGTGGGGTCGAAGCACAACAGGGTTTTGAAGCCGCCGACCAGCCAGCGGGCGATGCCGACCTTCTGCTGGTTGCCGCCCGACAGGCGGCGAACCTCCGACTGCACGCGAGTGTCGATCTGCAGGCGCTTGACCGCTTTCTCGACGCTGCGTTTCTCGCGCCGCAGATTGATCGGGCCCCACCGCGAGATTCGACTGACCAGGGGGAGCGCGATGTTCTCGCGCACCGGTCGCTGGCGGAGGAGCGCTTGCAGCCTGTCGGCGGGGATCAGCACCAGGCCGGCGCGGATGGCATCCGCCGGGTGCCGGAACGAGCTCCCCTTGTCGCCGACCACGATCTGGCCGGACTCGGGTCTGCGCACTCCGGCCAGGCAGTCGAACAGCTCCTCCTGGCCCTGTCCTTCCAGCGCTGCGACGCCGAGCACCTCGCCGAAGCGAAGCGTGAACGACACGCCGTTCAGCGTGCCCGCCTTCAGGTTGCGAACCTCAACGGCGACACCCCCGGTCGCGGGCGCGCTCGGTGAGGCGGCCTCGGCGGCGACCTCATCCGCGACCGGTCCGAGCATGAGCTTGACGATGCGCTCCTCGCCGCCTTGCGCCGGCTCGACCACGCCCACGGTCCTGCCATCCCGCAGCACGGTGGCGCGGTCGCATAGCGCCGCCACTTCAGCCAGCCGGTGCGAGATGAAGATGACCGAACGGCCCTCGGCGCGCAACTGCCGCGCGACGTTGAAGACGCGGACGGTCAGGTCCGCGGGGAGGGACGCGGTGATCTCATCGAGGAGCAGCAGCTGCGGCTCGATCGCCAGCGCGCGGGCGAGGTCCAGCAAGCTCAGGGTGGGTCGAGGCAGCTCGCGCGGCATCGTCTGCAGGTCGAACCCATCGAGTCCGAGCTCGGCCAGGTAATGCCGGAACCGCGAGATAGGCGTGGCCATCAGCTTGAGGTTCTGCAGCACCGTGAGGTCGGGCAGAAGCGAGGGATCCTGGTAGACGCAGATGAGCCCGGCCTTGCGCGCCTCGGACGTCGACCGAAACGACCGAGGACGCCCGCCGAGGGAGATCGCTCCACCGTCCGCCGTCAGCGCGCCCGTGAGGATCTTCACGAGCGTGCTCTTGCCCGCGCCGTTTGCTCCCATCAGGGCGTGGATCTCGCCACCGCGCACACGCAGGTCGGCGGAACGCAACGCGACGACGGGTCCGAAATTCTTGGCGAGCCCGCTCGCCTCGAGCACAGGGCGCGAGTCGGCTACTGGAGTGTCGTTACGAACCGCTGCCATATGCGGAAGTGTGGGGCGTGGGCATTTTGCCCACGCCCCGTCGCGATGCAGATTAGCTCGGACCCTGGCAGGAGATCAGGTCCTGCTTGGTGTAGGTCGTGTACGGCTTGACGTCAAAGGCGACGCTGTAGTACGGGTCGAGGCTATCGTCGAAGGTCTTCGAAAGCTGGGTCGTGCCGTCGGCCGTCGTGTTGTCCCACACCTGAGGCGTGAGGTGAATCACGTGTTCGTACGAGTGGGTCTTCTGCAGCGCGGCCAGACCCACAGCAAGGCCGGCGCCGCCGACTGGGGGCGGGTTGGTCACCGCGGCCCCGGAAAGGCCCTTGTCCTTCAGGGTTGCCAGTTGCTTCACGAACTTGTTGTTGTCAGCGCCCACGATCGGGACGAAGGGCTTGTTGGAAGACTGGAACTGGTCGACAACAGTGGCGTCGATGCCCGATGTCCACACGCCGTCGAACTTGATGCCCGAGCTGAAGATGTCCTTCATCTGCTGGGCGGCGGGGTCGAGCGACCAGTTGGTGAAGGTCTCCTTGACGACCTTGATGTTGGGGTAGTTGGCCAGCGCCGCGGTCAGGCCCTGGTGCCGGTCTGTGTCCGCCGGGACGCCGTTGATGCCGCGCATCTCGATGATGCTGCCCTTCCCGCCGAGCTTCTTGGCGAGCCAGTCGGCGCCGAGCTTCCCGTAGGCGACCTGGTCATTGCTGATCACGTAGGCAGAGGGCTCAGACACTGCCTGGTCGACGGCGACGACGACGATTCCCTTGTCGGTCGCCTGCTTGATCACCGAGTTCAGCGCGTCGCGGTCCGACGGGTTGATCACGATCACGTTGGCGCCGGACGAGATCAGGTTCCGGATGTCGGCGATCTGACCCGCGGCGTCGGTGGTCCGGTTGGCGACGATCACCTTGGAAACCACGCCCGATGCCTTGGCCTGGGCCTTGATCGAGCAGATCATCTCCTCGCGCCAGCCGTTGCCGGTGAGCGTGTTGGATACGCCGACCACGTATTTGGTGGCGGTGCCACCGCCACTCGACGTTCCTCCACATGCGACCAGGGCGAACGCGGCCACCATTAATGCCGCCACCAAACGCCCGGCCGTCAGGGGCCGTTCACGATGCGTCACAGACGATCACCTCCTGATTGAATGCGGCCCGAACGGGCCTTGACCACTTCCTTGCCTCCCCAGATGCTCCAGTGTCCACCTCCTGTCAAGTAGCGAGGCTGTGGGCCGCGCGCCGCGCGTGCTCCCGGTAAGCCGCCTCGAACAGCTCATCGGAACGCCGGCGTCCCACCTCGGCGACGCTCGTGATCACCGGCGGCAGCTGGCCTCTCGCGAGCAGGAGCTCGGCGGTTCGCACCTTGATCGCATCGGCGATCGCGACCGACGCCAGTGTCGAGCCGGGCCCGACCGGGGTCTCGGGCAAACCGTCGAGCCGGCAGAGCGCGTCTCCGACCGGAGTGCAGAGGTCGATCACGATATCCGCTTCGTCCATCAGGCGGGCGCCGACCTCTGGCTCGACCTCGCCCGCCTTCGACTGCGCGATCGAAGTGACCGCGATCACCGGGAGGCCCCTTTTCCGGGCGCCCCGCGCGAACTCCACGACCACCGCGCCCAGGCCGCTCGCCGAGAACACCATCACCGCGTCCTTCGGCGCGAAGTTGAAGTTGCCCAGGATGACTTCGGCCAGACCGGGCACGCGCTCGATGAACATCGCCTGGCGCTGGCCGTTGGCCCCGACGACCTGGGTGTGGAAGGTCATCGACAGCTCGACGATGGGGTGGAAGCCCGGATAGGAGCCATAACGCGGAAACATCTCCTCCACCGGGATGCGCGAGTGGCCGGTTCCGAAAAGGTGGACGAAGCCACCCGCGCCGATCGCCTCGGCGCAGACCTCGCTCGCCCGCTCGATGGCGTCGCCCTGCGTTTCGCGGATCTTTTCCAGGACGGCGATTCCCGCCTCGATCCAGCCTTCAGGCACGGTCAGCGACCTTGGAATCTATGTCGACCGGCTCCCAGTGCCCGCTCTTCATCGACTTGTAAGCCGCATCGAGCACCGAGTTCACGATGTAACCGTCGACGAAGTCCTCACGCGGCTGCTCCCCTTTGACGAAGCAGTCGACGAAGTGGCGCATCTCTTCGTGATACCCATAGACCCGCGCTTCGTCCGGGATCGGAAACACCCAACCGACGTCGGCGTCCGCCTTCTCCATCAGGTAGCCGGCCGGCTGCTGGATGAAAGCCCGAATCCGAGTGGAGCTCGTGTCGGTGACGATGCGGCCCATCGTGCCGTACACCTCGTTGCGCAGCTCCATCCCGCCTTTTGCGGTCCAGGATGCTTCGGTCAGCGAGGTCCGGCCGTCTTCGAGGCGAAGGAGAAGGACGGCGTTGTCCTCGCCGGTGGTCCGCTCCTTGTGCACCATCGTGGCGCCCCACGCGAACACGTCTTTGATCCGGTTTTCCTTACCGAAGAAGTAGCGCGCCGCCTCGACCGTGTGACACCCCATGTCGAGCAGCGCCCCGCCACCGGCGGTCTCGGCGTCCCAGAAATGCGGCGCGTGCGGACCCGAGTGCGCCTCGCGCGCGCGAACGGTCAGCACCTTGCCAATCGCTCCGCTCTCGATCATCTGCCGTGCTCGCATCACGTCGGGCGAAAACACCTCGGTCTCGGCGTAGCCATGCATCACGCCTGCCTCGCGCACGAGCTTGACCATCTCCGCGGCCTCCTGTCCGTTGCGCGCCAGCGGTTTCGTGCAGACGATCGCCTTGCGCGCCGCGGCCGCGACGCGAACAGCGGGGAGGTGGAGGTGGTTGGGCAGCCCGATCACCACGAGCTCGACGTCTCGGTCTGCGCAGAGCTCCTCCATGGTCGTGTACTGCCGCGGCACACCATATCGACGGCCGAATTCGTTCGCTCTCTCCTCGGAGCGCGAATAGTTGGCCACCACCTCGGCGCCGGGGACGTCACGCATGCCGTCCATGTAGAAATCGGCGACGAAGCCCGAACCCAGCATGCCGATATGCACGACCCGGTGATTCATCACTATCGTCCCCACGCAGTGGGGAGGTGGCGCCGATTCATCACTCCTCCCCACGCAGTGGGGAGGTGGCGCCGAAGGCGCCGGAGGGGCTTTCCGCCGGGGCGTTGTTCGCCTTCCGCGCCGTGAACTCATCGAGCATCGCCGCGGTCTGGGTCGCCCCGACGCGGGTCACGCCGATCTGAAGCACCTCGACCAGCGCGTCGAGCGTCCTGATGCCGTGGGCCGCCTTGACGCCGATCCGCGGCGACACCGACCGTCGCATGAGCTTCAAGTCCTCGATGGTCGCCCCGGTCGGCGCGAACCCCGTCGACGTCTTCACGAAGTCGGCACCCGCCGCCTCCACCAGGTGACAGCCGCGCACCTTCTGGTCCTCTGTCAGGTACGCGTTCTCGAGGATCACCTTGACCAGCGCGCCCTCGGCGTGCGCGACCTCGACCACCGCGGCGATCTGCTTCTGAACGTAGACATCGTTGCCCGAGATGAGCGCGCCGATGTCGATCACCATGTCCAGCTCACGCGCGCCGTTCTGGAGCGCAAGGCGCGACTCGAAAACCTTGGTCTCGGTCCGCGAGCTGCCGTGAGGAAATCCGATCACCGTGCCGACGGCGACGCTGCTCCCCGACAAGAGATCGCGGGCGCGCTCGACGTCGCGCGGTCGCACGCAAACCGAGGCGACGTCGTAGCGAGCTGCCAGCTTGCATCCGGCCTCGATCGACGCGTCGTCCAGCTCAGGCTTCAACAGGGAATGATCGATCGCCTTGGCGACATCGGTGTAGCTGAGACGGTCGAAAAACGAGTTCATCAAGCCCTCCTCAAATGTCCGGGATCCTCGACGACGAAGTCGACGTCAAGGGCGTAGCGGTCGGCGGGATAGCGCGACTCGGTGAACTCGAGGGGCCGTCCCCGCTGGTCGAGGATGACGCGGCGCTCGACGAGCATCGGATCGCCCTTGCGCATCTCCAACCAGCGGGCGTCGTCGGCCGTGGCCGGTTCGGCTGTGATTGTGGCGCGACCTTTCGTCGGCAGGCAGCCGGCACGCACCAGAACCGCGTGAAGCGATTCAACCTGCAGGTTGGCGGCGAGGACCGCCGCCGCCGTTCGTCCGTGAAGCCGGGTCGACTCCAGCGCGATCGGATGGCCATCCGCCAGGCGGATCCTTTTCAGCGACAGCAACTTTTCGCCGCTCTTGAGCTGAAGCCGCGCAGCCTCTTCGCGGCTCGGCGGCCGCAGCGCCCGCCCGAGCAGTCGCGAGCTCGGCGACCTGCCCTGACGGCGCATCTCGTTCGAGAAGCTGAGCAGGCTGTTGGCGCGGCGGTGGGTGGGAGGCTCGCCGACGAAGGTGCCCCGGCCTCGCACGCGAGAAACAAGACCCTCCTGCGCCAGACGGTTCATGGCGTGGCGCGCGGTCATCCGACTGACGCCGAACTCGTCGCACAGCTGCGCGTCGGAAGGAAGCTCAGCGCCGGGCTTCAATCTGGAAAGGCGCTGCCGGATTGCATGCTCGATCTCGCGATAGCGCGGCCGGTAAGCGTCCTCGAGGGACGGCTCCGCCAGAACCATTCCCGTAAATGTATAGCTATCTAGACAAAACGCAAGTGGCGACCGATTCTAAAACTCCTCCGCCGCGCCATGGAGCGCCGCGCCGATCGCGCCCGCCCAGATCCCCAGCTCACCGCACACGACCTTTATCCGAGCGACGTCAGTGACGTGCACCCGGCGCTGGATCTCCTGGCGCATGGGCTCGAGCAGCAACTCCCCGGCGCTGGCGACCCCGCCGCCGATCACGATCCGCTCCACCCCGACAAGCACCACGACGTTGCTCGCGCCGATCCCCAGGTAACGGCCGGCCTCCTGGAACCCTCGCCGCGCGCGAAGATCGCCCGCGAGCGCCGCCGCCGCCGCCTCCTCCACGCCGGGCTTTCCGCAGGCGGCGGCGATGGCGTCGGCTCGAGCAAAAACCTCGAGGCAGCCCTGATTGCCGCAGCCGCATCGCGGCCCATCGGGAACGATCGTCTGGTGGCCGAACTCTCCGGCGGTGCCTTTGTGGCCCAGGTGAAGATGCCCACCGAGGATCAGGCCTCCGCCAACCCCCGTGCCGAGCGTGATGCCCAGCATCGAGGTCGCCCCGCGACCCGCGCCCATGCCGTGCTCCGCCAGCGCAAAGGCACGCGCGTCGTTGATCAGGCGGACCTTCGACCCAACCTCTCGCGCCATCTCGTCTGTCACCTGCACACCGTCCCAATTTCCGGGGATGTTGGGAATGAACCGGGTCACGCCCGCGTCGGGGTCGAGGACACCAGGCATCCCGATACCGACCGATTCGATGCCCTCGACGGCGCCGGTGACAACCCGCGCCACATCGAGAAGCTGCCCGACGACGCTCTTTTCGCCTCCATGCGTGTCGGTCGGCAGGCGGCCTGACTTGACCAGGCGCGATTCGCCGTCGCGCTCGACGACCGCCCACTTCAGATTCGTCCCGCCCACGTCGAGGCCAAGGTGATGAGACATGGCGCCTATAGTGCCGCTGATGAGCCGGTTCTTGCTTCGCGGGCGAGTGCTGACTCCGGAGCGCGACCTTCCGCTTGCCACGGTCCTGGTCGTGGACAACATGATCGACATCGTCTCTGAGGGCGTCGTGGAACCTGCGGCCGAGAACTCTTCGATCGAAGCAGGCGACATCATCGTGCCCGGCTTCATCGATCTGCAGGTGAACGGGTTTGCGGGCAGTGACGCCGCGTCCGGCCGCACGGCGATGGATGAAATCTCGCGACAGCTCCCCAAGACCGGCGTCACGGCCTTCCTGCCGACGCTCATCTCTCGACCCATTGCCGAGGCGATCGATTTCGTCGACGCATGCCAGGGTGCGGATTCCGCCGGCGCGGCGGTTCTTGGCGCCCACATCGAAGGTCCTTTCCTGAACCCGAATTACAGGGGCGCGCACGATCCGGACTGTCTTGCCCTACCCGAGCTCGAAAAAGTCCGCGCGCTGCTGGAGCTGCCTCCCGCCGTGGTCACGCTCGCGCCCGAGCTGCCGGGCGCGCTCGGAGCCATTCGAGGGCTGACCTCCGCCGGTGTGACCGTGTCCGCGGGCCATTCCGGCGCGACGCTGGCCGAGGCGAACGCCGGGTTTGACGCCGGCATCCGCTTCGGCACGCACCTCTTCAACGCCATGTCTCCGCTTCACCATCGGGAACCAGGATTGCCCGGAGCCCTGCTCGCGGACGGCCGGGTCACGCTCGGGCTCATCGCCGACGGCGTGCATGTCCACCCGACGATGCTCTCGCTGGCCGTGAAGACCGCCGGCTCGGACCGCATCGCGCTCACGACCGATCAGACGGCCGCCGCGGGGTCGCCGCCGGGGAGCTACATCATCGCGGGCCGCGAGACGTTCAGCGACGGGACCAGCGCCAGGCTCGCTGACGGGACGCTCGCCGGCGGCGTCGGCACGATGGACCAGCTGGTACGCCTGATGGCCGGGCTGCCCGGGGTCGGCCTGCGTCGCGCGGTCGAGATGGCGACGGCCACGCCCGCCCGCGTCCTCGGCCTCGACCGCGGCAGCATCCGAGCCGGAGCTCCGGCCGACCTCGTGGTGCTCACCGCCGACCTGCGTGTCAGGCTCACCATGGTCGGCGGCCGTGTCTTCCGTGGCTGAGATCGTCACGGTCCTCGGCCCAATCGAGCCGGAACACCTCGGCGTCACGGATGCTCACGACCACCTCTTTCTGCGCAGTCCGGCTCTGCCCGGGCAGGACTTCGACGACCTCGAGAAGGCGATCGAAGAGGTGACTGACGCTGCGCGCGGCGGCTTGCAGTCGCTCGTCGAGGTGACGCCGATCGGTCTCGGCCGGCGTCCGGCAAAGATGAGGGCAGTCGCGGAAGCGTCAGGCGTCCACATCATCGCCGCGACTGGTTACCACCGTGACGCTCACTACCCAGAGGGTCATTGGGTGCGCGATGCGCCCGTCGAGCTGCTGGCAGAGCGCATCCTCGCTGACCTGCAGGAAGGTATGCACCCCGAGGACTGGAGCACAGAAGCTCAGCCCGATTCAGCGCGCGCCGGTGTGATCAAGGCAGGCGCTTCGTATCAGCGCATCAGCATGCTGGAGGAGCGACGTCTGATCGCGGCGGCGAATGGCAGCAGCCAGACCGGCGCGCCGATCCTCGTCCACACGGAGATCGGCACATGCGGTCACCAGATCATCGACCTGCTGACGCGCGAGGGGGTGACGCCTGACCGGATCATCCTGGCCCACCTGGACCGCAACCCGGATTTCGAGCTGCATGAGAGGATCGCCGCCCGCGGTGTGACGCTCGAATACGACACCCCCGGGCGGATCAAGTACCGCCCAGACAGCCAGCTGCTGGATCTGGTCGAGAAGATGGTCGGCGCCGGGTACGGCCACGCGATGCTGCTCGGCCTCGATCTTGGGCAGCGGGACTACTTCCGTTCCTACGGTGGTGGCCCGGGTCTACCTTATTTGATGGGGACGTTCGTGCCTCGCCTGCGCGGCCGCATCGGAGACGACGCGGTGCGCCATATCCTCGTCGACACGCCGGCCCGTGCCTTCGCGATGGCGGGCCGATGAAAGATCGCTACGACGTCGTTGTCGTCGGCGCCGGCTCGGCGGGAAGCGCTGCCGCCATCAGCTCGGCGCGCCTCGGCGCGCGAACGCTTCTGGTCGACCGTCTCCCGTTTCTCGGCGGCACCTCGACCGCGGTGCTCGACACTTTTTACGCGTTCTACACGCCTGGCGAGAGGGCGCGCAGGGTCGTCGGCGGGCTTGGCTGGGAGGTCGCCGAAAAGCTAAAGGCGGACGGCATGGCCTTCGAGCGCCCGAACACGTACGGTGCCGGGACAGGGGTCACGTACGACCCCGAAGTGTTGAAGGTCGTGTGGGAGCGCCTTGCCGAGGACGCGCAGGTCGACGTCCTCCTCCACACGTGGGCGACAGGCGTGGAGCTGCGCGATGGGCGCGCGGTCGCCGTCCGGACCTGGAACAAGGGTGGTGAGTCGGTCATCCAGGCGGGGGCGATCATCGATGCCTCCGGCGACGCGGACCTGTGCGCGATGGCGGGTGTCCCCTACGAAGACGCGCGGTCGACGCCCAACCTTCAGTCACTCTCCACGATCTTCCGCGTCGCGAACGTCGACACCGAAAAAGCGTCGGCCCTACCCAGGGCCGAGCTGTGGGCGAGGATGCGCCGGGCCGCCGAGTCCGGCGACTACAGGCTTCCGCGACTCGAAGGGTCGTGGCACCGCACGCCGCACGCGGGGGTCATCACGGTGCACATGACCCGCATCCCCAACGTCGACGCCACCGATCCGGAGCAACTGACGCGCGCTGAGATCGAGGGTCGCCGGCAGGTGCGGGAATACCACCGGTTCCTTCGCGACAAGGTGCCCGGCTTCGATCGTTCGGTCCTTGTGGCGACCAGCCCGGCAATCGGCGTGCGCGAGAGCCGCCGCGTCATCGGCGACTACCGCCTGACGCGCGACGACGTGCTGGACGCCCGCCGCTTCGAAGACGAGATCGCCTTGTGCGGAGCGCCGATCGAAGACCACGCCGCCGGCGCTGACACGCGGTGGACCTATGTGCCGGAGAGCGGCGTGTACGGAATTCCGTATCGGTGCCTGCTGCCGGAAGGCGTCGAGGGAATGCTTGTCGCTGGCCGGTGCTTCTCGGCCACGCACGACGCCCACGCCTCCGCGCGCTCCATGGCCACGTGCATGGCGATGGGCCAGGCTGCCGGTACCGCGGCGGCGATGTCGGTCGCCTCGCAAGCAACGCCTCGATCGGTCGGGCATGCAGCGCTCCGGAGCTGCCTGCTGGAGAATCACGCGCTCCTCGACCCGATCGATTGATGAGTGGCGTCTTGCGCGTGCTGCTCTATCTCCTTTTAGGGTGGCTGGGCCTCCTGGCCCTCGACGTGCCGCTCTTTGGCTTTCTCAACTACGGAGCCGTGTTCGTGTTTCCGGTGTTCGTCCTGCTCGAAGTCGTTGGCGTGGTGCGGGCATTGACGGCCGGCGGTCCGTGGGCGTGGGGCTACATCCTGGGCAACGTCGGGATGGTTGCGGCGACGTGCGTGGCGGCGGTGGCCGGATTGATCGAACTGTTGGCAGGTTGGCGGCTCGATACTCAAACGTCGCGGCCCCTCTACCTGGGACTGGTTCAGCTCGCGCTTCTGGCCGGTGTCACGATCGGCGCCCGCGTACGGCGCGCGCCGCCTTGAGCGACGGCGCCTATACGCCCTACTGCAGCGGGAACGGCGACTGCCACCAATGAGGCACGTCGTCGACCTCGATCCTGCTGACCCATTTGACCCACCAGAAGCCTCGGCCGTCAGGGACCACGAGGCGTGCTGGAAACCCGTGCCCAGGATCGAGTGCCTGGCCGCCGTATCGGGTCGCCAGCAGAAGCGAGCTCGAGCTTTCAATCGGAAAGCGCCGGCCATAGCCGGTGGCCGACACGACACGAATGCTCAGACCGGCGGCACTCCCGATCAGTCGCGCCAACCGGACGCCGGCCCAGTCCTGCGTCGAAAAGAACCCGCCCGTGCAGTCCAGGGTCGCGGTCAGACGATCGTCGAAGCCGAAGAGCTCGTCATAAGACCATTCGCGCCCTCCGGCAGACAACCGCCATGCGCTCGGTTTGATCTGTGGAACCGCATCGAACATCCAGGAGCTGACCGGCATTCGGTCCGGTTGGAATGAAGCGGCCTCGTACGAACCGGTGAAACGGCGTACCGCGCCGGGCATACCGCTTGCCCTGACCAGCATCTCGGTCCCGGCATAGGCGGCGGCCGCTCCGACGGCGAGGGCACCCGCACGAAGGACGTTGCGCCGCGAGAGGTCAGTCGGTCGAACGCGGACACGTCGAGCGAACACGTGCCAGGCCACGAGCGGCACCGCGGCGATCGCGGCACCCACGTGAACCTCCATCGCGCTCAGAGGACCCCAATAGACGAGGAGGCCGGTCGAGTGGAGGGCGCCGGCGATGAGCGTGATCAGCACAAGGATGCCGAGCAAGATTGAAGCCCACCGGCCGGCTCGGGGCCGGTCGAGGCCACGCCGAGCAATCATTGATTTCCATGGCAGAAGGGCAAGGATGGCCAGGCCGCCTGCCGCGTGCACGTCGAGCGACCAACGTGCGGGCGCGGTCGCAAATGCGAAGGCAATCCACCCCGTGAAGAACGCGATGAACAGCAACGCGAGCAGGGCAACGTTGATGCGGGCCCCACGCGCGATGGCAACTGGCCTGAGAGTTCGAGCCTTCATCAAGCTCCAGGCGATTGCCCGGACAGCCCGAACAGGATGACCCGACTGTCACCGGCTTCTCGGGCGGCCGCCGCCTCCTGAGCCACGGCCCGCAATGCGTGGGCCGACTCCGGAGCCGGCAGAAAACCTTCGCACCGCGCGAACCGGACAGCCTCGGCGAAGCATTCGTTCTGCTTGTACGCGCGCGCCTCGACGACTTTGTGGTCGACCAGCGCACAGAGCGACGGCGCGTCTCCGTGGTAGCGAAGGCCGCCGGAATGAATCCGATCCGGGACGAAGCTGTGCCCGAGCGTGAACATCTTCACGACAGGACCCATTCCCACGGCGTCGCCGAAGTCGTAGGCGTAGACACCGCGTGTCAGCGTCGGACACGCGGCGGGCTCGGCGGCGATGAAGCGCGTGTGCGGCATTCGACCCTTCAGCTTGTCGCCGATGAACGGGTATGTGAGCCCGGCGAAGTTGGAGCCGCCACCGACGCACGCGATCACCACATCCGGGTACTCGCCTGCCATCTCCATCTGCTTTTTGGCCTCCAGACCCATCACGGTCTGGTGGAGCAGGACGTGGTTGACGACGGATCCGAGCGAGTACTTCGCGTCGTCGTGAGTCGCCGCGTCTTCGACGGCTTCTGAGATCGCGATACCAAGGCTGCCCGGAGAGTCGGGGTCGTCGGCAAGGATTCCGCGCCCGGCGTTGGTGAGGTTGCTGGGGGATGCGTGGACCGTCGCGCCCCAGGTCTCCATCATCGCCCGGCGATACGGCTTCTGCTCGTACGACACCTTGACCATGTAGACGGTGACCTCGAGGTTGAACAGCGCGCCGGCAAACGCGAGCGCCGAGCCCCACTGGCCCGCGCCGGTCTCCGTGGTCAGCCGCCTCACTCCCTCCTGGGCGTTGTAATAAGCCTGCGCCACGGCCGTATTCGGCTTATGCGAACCTGCCGGAGACACGCCTTCGTACTTGAAGTAGATGTGCGCCGGCGTGTCCAGCGCTTTCTCCAGCCGATCCGCCCGATAGACAGGGCTCGGCCGCCAGATCTTGTAGATCTCACGAACCTGGTCCGGGATCTCGATCCACGGTTCCGCCGAGACCTCCTGCGCGATGATCGCGCTCGGGAATGTCGCCCTCGTTGAGCAGGATCTTCTTGGTCACGGCTCCCAGCCTCCTGAATCCGTCGGAAGGTGCCTGTTCGGAAAGAGTAGCGCTAGCCGGCGGCCCGGAGAGCCTCGAGCTCCGCGTCCGTGAGCTCGATTTCTGGCGCCGCCACGTTCTCCTTAAGATGCTCGAGCGACAGCGTGCCCGGGATCGGAAGCATCCCCGGCGAGCGCCGAAGGAGCCACGCGAGCACGATCTGCGCCGTGGTCGCGGAGTGCCGCCTGGCGATCTCGCCAAGGGCGGCGCCACCGCGCCCGCGCAGCGGAAAGAAAGGAACGAACACGATTCCTTCGCTTGCGCAGTAGTCGACGACCGCGTCGTACTTCCGCTCCGAGAGGTTGTACTGGTTCTGCACCGCGGCAATTGGCACGACCTTGCGGGCCCGCTCGATCTGTTCGATCCCGACCTCGGAGATGCCGACATGGCGGATCCTGCCGCGGTCCCGGTATTCCTTGATCGCCCCGAGGCTCTCCTCGAGCGGAGTCGCGGGGTCGACCCGGTGCAGGTAGTAAAGGGCGATGCTGTCTGTCCTCAGCCGGCGAAGACTCTCCTCCATCTCGGCGCGCAGCACCTCTGGACGACCGCGTCCGGCGCCGCTGAAGCCGCCCTTCGTGGCGACGACGCAGCCCTCCGGGATCGGAGACAGAGCCTCGCCGATCGTCTCCTCGCTTTGCCCGCCTGTGTACGAGTGGGCGGTGTCGATCATCTGCACGCCGGCCGCGACCGCCCTCTTGATGAACGCGATGTTCTCGGGCGTTTTCGTCAGCCGGTTCGTGCCCAGTCCGATCCGGCCCACTTCGATGTCGCCGAGCTTCACGGATCGCATTTCCGTCCTTGTTCCTAGATGCCAGGCTGCCTCGAACGCGCAGTAGCATGACCTGAAACATGGAAGAGCCGAGGACAGCGGCGTTTCGCCAGCAGCTGGAGTCGCTCTACTCGATCTCGATTGAGATCTCCCGCCTGCACGAGATGCCGAAGGTGCTCGACCGCGCGCTGAGCTTCTGCCTCGAGCTCACGTTGTCGGAGTTCGGCTTCATCGGCCTGCTCAACGGAAACGAGCAGATGGACGTGGCCGCGATCAAGGGCTTTGAGCCGTCGGATCCCAGCTTCTACGAAAATTTCAGGCTGATCCCGGTGCGGCCGAGCGTCTTTGGGGTCGTGATCACCGATCGCCGCTCAAAGATCTCCAACGACGTGCTCCATGACCCGGACCGGGTTGGCCAGCCCCGCGGCCATCCCCCTGTACGCACATTCCTGGGCGTTCCGCTGCAGGTCGGCGAGCGGGTGATCGGCATGATCGGGGTGGCCAACAAACCAAGCGGCTATACGACGGACGAGGAACGCCTGCTCTCCACATTCGCCAACCAGGTCGCCGTGGCGATCGAGAACGCCCGGCTCTACGAGGACCAGCGGGGCATGATCGACGAGCTCGAGGCGCTGCATCGCGACCTCAGCCAGGCGGAGCGCGAGCAGGTCCTCCGCGAGGAGCGCGAGCGGATCGCCTCCGAGCTTCACGACCGGATCGAGCAGGCCATATTCATGCTTGGCCTCAAAGTCAACGCGATCCTGGAGCGCGAGCCGGTGGCCGAGCCCATCGCCAGCGATCTCGGCGAGGTCAGGCAGCTTGCCGTCCACACCTCGGAAGCGGTAAGGGAGGCAATCTTCGCTCTGTCGTTGCCGCGCCCCGCCGCCAGCGGCCTGCTTTTCGAGATGCGCCGCCTCGTCCGCGAGCTCGGCCAATCCGAGGATCTCGAGGCGGACCTGGTCGTGAGCGGAAAACCGCTCCGGCTGGGCGGCCAGGCGGAGCAGACCCTCTACATCCTGGCCCGGGAGGCCCTCGCCAACGTGGTCCGGCACGCCAGAGCCCGCCGGGTCCTGGTCAGCCTCCGCTACTCGGACCACCACGTCGACCTGGTCATCCAGGATGACGGGGCGGGCGCTTCTGATCAGATCCTGCAGCACTATCAGGAGAGCGGCACCCACTTCGGGATGAAGCGCAGTCGCCGTCAGGTCGAGGACCTGGGAGGCACATTCGACGTGCGCAACGGCGAAGAGAGCGGGCTCGCGATCCGGGTCCGCATTCCGGTGGCTGTGGCATGAGCGCGCGAATCCGTGTCTTGATCGTGGACGACCACGAGATGGTTCGCGAGGGACTGATGTCGATGCTCAGCTCGGAGCCGGACTTCGAGGTGGTTGGTCAGACCGGATTTGGCGAGGCCGTGGCCGAGCTCGTCGAGACGAGCCGGCCGGACGTGGTTCTGCTCGACGCGCGCCTCCCCGATATCAGCGGCGTAGAGGTTTGCCGCAGGCTGGGCCGCACCCATCCCGGAGTCGCGGTGGTGATCCTGACCACGTACACGGACATCGAGCTCGTCGAGGAGTGCCTCCAGGCTGGAGCGCGCGGCTACGTCGTCAAGGACGTCGAGCGCTTCAGCCTCAAGGAGAGCATCAGGGCCGTCAGCCGGGGTCAGGCGGTGCTCGCGCCGCAGGTCGCGGGTCACGTCATCGACCGGATCCGAAGCCGGCAAGCGGGGGAGCGGCGGCCGGCGGGGCTCAATGCGTCACAGGTCGCGATCCTTCGCCTGATCAGCCGCGGTCACTCCAATCGCGAGATTGCCGCCGACGTCCACCTCAGCGAGAACACCGTCAAAACGCACGTCCAGGAGATCTTTCGCAAGCTCGGCGTGCGCAACCGGGTCGAAGCGGCGATCCTGGCGGGAAAGTCAGGCTGGATCTAGACCAGCCAAAACTCCTTCCCATCCAGGGGGAGTTGGCGGCGAAGCCGCCGGAAGGGCTGGGCAATTCACCACATCGGGTGCCTGAGTTTCACCCTCCCGGGTGATGACCGGCGCAGGCGCCTCTGGTTTCGTTCGCTTGGAGGTGCGCCATGTTCCCTGCTGCGTTCGACTACCGATCTCCCGCCTCACTCGAAGAAGCCCTCGGACTGCTCACTGAGCACGGCGACTCGGCCAAGGTGATGGCCGGGGGCCAGAGCCTGATCCCGCTGCTCAAGCTTCGGTTCGCCCAGCCGGGGCTGGTGATCGACATCGGCCGGCTTCCCGGGCTGAGCGGAGTCACACGGAACGGCTCCTTGACAATCGGAGCTCTCACGCGCCACGTCGACATCGAACGAAGCAAAGACCTCGGCGGCGCCTGGACGATCTTCCCCGAGGCCGCGCATTGGATCGCCGACCCCCTGGTCCGGAACCAGGGCACGATCGGGGGCTCGATCTGCCACGCCGACCCGGCCGGGGATTGGGGGTCGGTCATGCTCGCCCTGGAAGCGGACCTCGTGGTCCGCTCCGCCCAAGGCGAGCGTGTCATCCACGCTTCGGATTTCTTCCAGGGGCCCTTCACGACGACGCTCCGTTCTGACGAGATCCTGACGGAGATCCGGGTGGGGGCGCCATCGAAACGCGCCGGCGGCGCCTACAACAAGCTCGAGCGCAAGGTCGGGGACTTCGCCACGGTGGCCGTTGCGGTGCAGGTCGAGCTGGACGGCGACAAGGTGTCGAGGGCGGGCATCGGGCTGACCTCGGTCGGCTCAAAGAACATCAAGGCCGTGGCCGCTGAGAAAGCACTTGCGGGACGCGAGCCGACAGACGCGGTGATCGCCGAGGCGGCGCGGCTCGCGGCCGGGGCGGCCGAGCCGAAAGCCGACGTCCGTGGCAGCGCCGAGTTCAAGAAGGACGTGGTTCGCGTGTTCGTGCAGCGAGGGTTGAAAACTGCCCTTGCGCGCGCCAGGGAGGCAAGGGCATGAAGGTTGCGATGAACGTAAACGGGGTCGCGCGCAGCGGCGACATCGAGCCAAGGGTGCTGCTGGTCGACTTCCTCAGGACGAACCTTCGCCAGACGGGCACGCATGTCGGTTGCGACACGACCAGCTGCGGCGCGTGCACGGTGCTCCTCGATGGCGAACCCGTCAAGTCGTGCACGTTGCTCGCGGTCCAGGTGCAGGGCCGCGACATCATGACTGTCGAGGGCCTCGCGCAGGGCGCGACCCTGTCGCCGATCCAGGCCGGCTTCCACGAAGAGCACGGCCTGCAGTGCGGCTTCTGCACGCCGGGCATGATGCTGGTGGGCACGGCGCTGCTCGAGCGCAACCCCGACCCGAGCGAGGAAGAGATCCGTTGGGCGATCTCGGGCAACATTTGCCGCTGCACCGGCTACATGAACATCGTCAAGTCGATCCAGCACGCCGCCAGGGCGCGGGCAGAGGCGCAGGCCACGCCTCCAGCGCATGCCGGCGCCGCGGTGGGAGGGGAGTAGATGGCGACCGCCACCCACATGCACGGCCGCATCGGCGAATCCATCAAGCGGAAGGAGGACGCCCGCTTCCTGCGCGGAAAGGGCAACTACCTGGACGATTTCGTCCTCCCGAACATGCTCGAGATGGCGATCCTTCGCAGCCCGCACGCCCACGCCCGGATCAACTCGATCGACACGACCGCGGCATCGGCGATGCCGGGCGTGATCGCTGTGGTCACGGGTGAGCTCATGGCGGAGCACAAGCTGGCGTGGATGCCGACTTTGAGCGGCGACACGCAGGCGGTGCTCGCCACGGACAAAGTTCGCTTCCAGGGCCAGGAGGTCGCCGCAGTCATCGCCGAGACCAAGTACCAGGCGGAGGATGCTCGTGATGCGATCCTCGTCGACTACGAGATCCTGCCCGCTGTCACAAGCCCTGATGGCGCCAAAGGCGCAGGCGCGCCGTTGATTCGCGACGACAAGGAAGGCCAGAAGGACAACCACATCTACCACTGGGAGGCGGGCAATCAGGCCACAACCCAGGCCGCATTCGCCACTGCGCACAAGGTCGTGCGTCTGACCAGCTTCTATCCGCGCTGCCATCCAGCGCCGCTGGAGACGTGCGGCTGCCTTGCGGACGTCAACAGCGCGACGGGCAAGGCCACCATCTACATGACGAGTCAGGCTCCGCATGCGATTCGCACGGTCTTCGCGTTGGTCACCGGCCTGCCGGAGCAGCAGATCCGCATCATCTCGCCGGATATCGGGGGCGGCTTCGGAAACAAGGTTCCGGTGTATCCGGGCTACGTGGTGGCCACCGCGGCCAGCCTGCTCATCGGGCGGCCGGTGAAGTGGGTCGAGGACCGCAGCGAAAACCTCATCTCGACCGGTTTCGCGCGCGACTATCACATGACCGGCGACCTTGCCGTCGACAAGGACGGCAAGATGCTCGCGCTGCGCGTTCACCTCGACAGCGACAACGGCGCGTTCTTCTCCGACGCGCAGCCCACGAAGTTCAAGGCGGGCCTCTTCCACATAGTCACCGGCTCGTACGACATTCCGACGGCGCACGTCACGGCCGACGGTTACTACACGAACAAGGCGCCGGGCGGCGTCGCATA
This sequence comes from Chloroflexota bacterium, assembly GCA_005881275.1. Classification (GTDB taxonomy): domain Bacteria; phylum Chloroflexota; class Dormibacteria; order Dormibacterales; family Dormibacteraceae; genus 40CM-4-65-16. The sequence goes on along the minus strand of VBEF01000038.1, from coordinate 15,748 downwards.
CCGCTGCTCGTTCCGAGTCACCGAGGCCAGCTATCTGATCGAGCGCCTGGTGACGAACGCGGCCATCGAGCTCGGGATCGACCAGGCGGAGTTCCGGATGAAGAACTTCATCAAGCCCGAGCAGTTCCCGTATACGTCGGCCACTGGCTGGATTTACGACAGCGGGGACTATCCGCAGGCCATGAACGTCGCCCTGCAGAAGCTCGGTTACGACGAGCTCCGCAAGGACGTCGATGCGCGCAGGAAGAAGGGCGAGGTGACCGGCATCGGCATCGCCAGCTTCACCGAGGTGGTGGGCGCCGGGCACGGAGCGGAGTTCGACATCCTCGGCCTGCGCATGTTCGACAGCGCCGAGCTTCGCGTGCACCCGACCGGCAAAGCGCTTCTGCGGATGGGTGTGAAGTCGCAGGGCCAGGGCCACGAAACCACCTTCGCCCAGATCGTGACCGAGGAGCTTGGCATCCCGGCGGTCGACATCGCGGTCGAGGAGGGCGACACCGACACGGCGCCTTATGGCCTGGGCACGTACGCCTCCCGCAGCACGCCGGTGGCGGGTGCCGCCACGGCGATGGTCGCGAGGAAGCTCAGGGACAAAGCCCGCAAGATCGCGTCGCACCTGCTCGAGGTGGACGAGGAAGACCTCGAGTGGCGGGTTTCCAGATTCCAGGTCAAGGGCTCGCCGGATCGCGCCAAGACGATCCAGGAGATCGCCTTCGCCGCTTACACCAACCTGCCGGAGGGCATGGAGGCCGGCCTGGAAGGAGTGCACTACTACGACCCTCCGAATATGACCTACCCGTTCGGCACGTATGCGGTGGTCGTGGACATCGACAAAGGAACGGGACAGGTAAAGGTGAGGCGCATGGTCGCCGTCGACGACTGCGGCGTGCGCATCAACCCGATGATCGTCGAGGGCCAGATCCACGGCGGTCTTACCGAGGGCTTCGGTATCGCCTTCATGCAACTCATCACCTTCGACAGCGAGGGCAACTGCATCGGCTCCAACTTCATGGACTACCTCCTGCCGACCGCATGGGAGACGCCGAGCTTCGAGCTCGGCGAGACCGTGACCCCGTCGCCCCACCATCCGCTCGGCGCGAAGGGCGTGGGCGAGTCCGCCACTGTCGGATCGCCCGCCGCCTACGTCAACGCCGTGATCGACGCCCTTTCTCCATACGGCATCACCAACATCGACATGCCGGTCGGCCCGGACAAGGTCTGGGCCGCGCTGCGATCCAAAGGAGTGACCGAGTAAATCGCTGACGACCTGACCGAAGTGCTCAGCCGGTACGCGGCCGACGGCACGCCCTGCGTGCTGGCTACGGTCGTGCGCTCCGAGGCGCCCACCTCCGCGCACCCAGGAGACAAGGCAGTCATCACCGCCGACGGCCGGCTGCGGGGCTGGATCGGCGGGACGTGCTCCGAGCCGATCGTCCGCCGCGAGGCACTTCGCGCGCTCGCCGAAGGCTCACCGAACCTGGTCCGCATCGTCCCCTCGGCCGAGGTCAAGCAGACGCGGAAGCGCGGCGAGCTGACCGTGGCGACCACATGTCCGAGCGGCGGAGCGCTCGACATCTTCATCGAGCCGCGGCTTCCGCGGCCGCTGCTGCTCGTCTTCGGCGATACCCCTGTGGCGCGAGCTCTCGTCCAGATGGGATCGCTCGCCGGATTTCGGGCGTGCGCTGTGCACCCGGGAGCGCGTCGGGAGGATTTTCCAGGCGCCGCCATGGTGGTCGGAAGCCTGGAGGTGGCGGAGGCCAATCCAGGTCCGGACAGCTGGGCGGTCGTCGCCACGATGGGCCACTACGATGAGGACGCGCTCGAGGCGGCGCTTGCCCACCGCGATGTCGACGTGAGCCTCATCGCCAGCGCCCGCCGTACCGACGCCGTGCACAAAGCGCTGATGGATCGCGGCCTCGACGAGACGACGCTCGGCCGTATCCGCACATCCGCAAGCAAGGTCCGCGGCGGAAGCCAGGAAGAGATCGCCGTCCTCGCCCTGGCCGAGGTGGTGACAGCACGCGCGAAGCGGCGCCCCGCGGCCAAGGGCGTGCCCGTGCCCGCCGTCGTCTTCGCCACCGATCCGGTCTGCGGCATGACCGTCGACCCGCTGACATCGCTGCACACGGCGGTCCATCGCGATCAGACCTACTGGTTTTGCTCCGCCGGGTGCGAGGCCGAATTCTTGAAGGAGCCTGAGCGCTACCTTCGCGCGATCGAAGCTGACACCTAGCTCAGCCGCGGGTGTGCTTGCGGTTCTCGCGGCTGGAACGCTGGTCGGCGGAAACGTTCTGTGACACCGCAACAAATCCTCTCCTCGCCACGGCGCGAGGATCCTCCGCCCAGTACGAAGGGTTGAAAGTCTCCAGGCTCCAGGGTCCCGCGTAGCCGCCGGTCCTCAGGTCCTGTGTCAGCTCGGCCAGCTTGATGACGCCCTCGCCAGGAAGCAGGCGGTCGGCATCTTCGATTTCCTGCGCCGGCTTGGCCGGTGCATCGTTGAGGTGGACGAGCACAAGGCGGCGGATCGGATATCCCTGAAGCGGCGGGCTGCCGCTCGCGTGCCAGTGACAGGAATCGAGCACCAATCCGATCCCATCGATGCGGTCGACGGTCTCGGCAGCGAGCTCCGGCGTGTTGATGGGGGAGTCTCGAAAGCCGAGAAACTCGAAGGCGATCCCGATGCCCATGACGGCAGCGCGGTCGCGCGCAACCTCCAGCGCATCGCGGGTACCCGGCATGGCGCGGCTTGTTGCCAGGCCCGGCGCTCGAGGTGCGATCGCGAGAAGGTATGGGGAACCGATCTCCCTGCCGATGCTGAGGCGCGGCTTGAGGTCGGCTTCGATCAGCTTGCCGTCCATCCGGCCGTCGGACCGCAGGCTCAAGGCCACGCCGTTGAGAGCCAGCACCTCGTTGGGACGGACGACCGCGGCCGTGGCGCGGACCTCCGTGGCGTCCCGCAGGAGGCGCTCGGCGCGCGCCTCGATTCCCGAATAACCGGCTTCGCGGGCGATCGCCACCACGTCCTGCGTGGGCGTCGTCATCAGCGTGGCCCCGTTGAGATAGATGGTCGCGTTCACTTTTCGCGAATCACGCCGAACGTCAAGCCGGCGACGATGTATCTACGCCCGATCACCATCAGCACCAGCGGAAGGGCCATCGCGATCACACCGGAAGCGGCCATATCGTTCCAGATGATCTCGAATTGAGTGACCAGGCCCTGGACCCCGACCGGGAAGGTTTGCGAGTTGGGTGTGGCGGTCAGGATCAAGGCGAAGAGGAACTCGCTCCACGCAAACGTGAAGACGATGATCCCCGCCGCCATCACGCCCGGGGCCGCCAGCGGCAGCAGCACGCGGCGGAAAGCAATCCACCGACTTGCACCATCGACCAGAGCCGCGTCCTCGAGCTCGATGGGGATCTCATCCAGAAAGCCCTTGAGCATCCAGATCGCGAAGGGCAGGTTGAAGAGCGAGTAGATCCCGATCAGCGCGATCGGCTGGTCGTAGAGCTGCAGCGTTCGAACTATCGCGAAGTACGGGATCACGACAGCGATCGGCGGCAGGAAGCGCAGGGAGAGGGCCCAGATCAGGATGTTCACGCGCAGCCGCGGCGGCACCGGCAGCCGCGTGATCGGGTACGTGATCAGCAAGCCGAGCGCGAGCGTCACCACGACGGTCGAGAAGCAGACGATCACGCTGTTCTTGAGCAAAACCCAGAACCCACGCTCGATCAGCACGCTTGTGTAAGCCGCGAATGTCGGGTTGTGAGGGATCAGGTGCACGGAGCTGGCGAACAGCTCCGCCTTGCTCTTGAGCGAGGTGACGAACAGCCAGTAGAGGGGAAAGCCGTACAGGACGCCGGCCATGCCGAGGGCGACAGTGGCCAGGGCGGTCCGCAGAAACGTCTGCCTCACGTTCGCTCCAGCGGAAGCGCCCGGGAGATGAGCCTGTAGAGGATGCTGAACGACACAAGCACCAGCACGGCGAGCGCAGCGGCTTGCCCACTGTCGAAGAACTTGAATTCGACGCGGTAGATGTAGAGGCTCAGCAGCTGCGTCGTGGTGCCCGGGCCGCCGCCCGTGAGGATGAACACATGGTCGAACACACGCAGGACGTCGGCCAGCCTGAAGAAGATGATGAGGAGGAACAGCGGCCGCAGGTAGAAGAGGTCGATAAAGCGGAACTGGGCCCACCAGTCCGCGCCATCGATCTGCGCGGCTTCGACCGACTCGCGCGGCACTGTTTGAAGCCCGGAGAACAGTACGAGGTACACAAACGGCGTCCACTGCCAGATGTCGACGCTTGCCACCGCCAGCATGGCGAGCGTCGGATCGCCCAACCAGTTCACCTCGTGGTGGGTCAGGCCGACCCGCTCGAGGATCACGTTCAGCACGCCGTAGCTCGGCGCGTACACCAGTCGGGCCACCACGCCGATCGCGACCGGCGGCACCACCAACGGCAGGATGGCCAGCACGTAGATCGCCGCGCGCACGCCCGGCCACCGCACCGTTCGATGCACGAGGAGCGCAAAGCTCAGGCCGAGCAGGATCTCGATGGGCAGGACGATCACGCTGTAGACCCCGGTGGCCCGTATCGCGTCGTAGAGCAGCGGGTTGCCGAGGGCACGGGTGTAATTGCGAAGTCCGATCAGTGTCCCGTCGTCCGCGCTGACCGACTGGATGAGGACCAGGACGAAAGGGATGGTGACGATCACGAACACTGCGCCCAGGGCCGGCAGGAGGAGCAGGTACGCGAGCCGTTCGTCCCGGCTCAGCCGGCGCCTACCGGCCCTTTCCGCCTGCGGGGCGTGGGGGGCCGGTAGGTTCGGCGACGAACGAATCACATCGTCAAGCTAGGAAGGGTACCCGGCCTGCTTCATGGCGGCGCGAATCTGCGAAGCGGCTGCCGTCAGCGCGTCTTTTGGCGTCTTGAGCCCGGCCACCGCCTGGTTGACCGCGGTGCCGTAGATCGTCTCGACCGCATTCCACTGGTCGGTCCGCGGACGCCAGTTCGGCGAGGCGGCCAGGGACTGAGCCAGCGCCGGGAAGTACGGATTGGCCTGGCCGAGCGTCGAGTCGTTGAGCAGGCTCGTCCGTGTGGGGATGCCCCCGTTCTGGACGTAAGTCTTCATGTTTTCGGTCTTGATCAGCCACTTGATGAAGTCAGCCGCGGCCGATCCGTTGCTCGACCCCTTCGGTATGCCGAGCAGCCAGTTGCCCATCATGCCAAGGCCCTTTCCGCTTGGCCCCTTGGGGATCGGGATGTAGGCCATCTTGCCGGCCACCTGGGAAACTCCCGCCGCCTCCACCACGCCGGTGACCTCGGCAGGCCAGGTCGTCGACTGGAACGCCTGCCCGATCGCGATCAGCCGGTCACGGTCGCCCGCGTCGGTGTTCTCGGCGCCAGGTTCGGCATATTTCTTCAGCGTCTGGGTGAGGAAGGTGATGGCGTCGATCGACGCCGTGGAGTCGAGCACGACCTTCCAGCTGGTGTCGAAGATGTCACCGCCGAAGGACCACAGGATCGGCAGCGAGTCGCTGCTCGCGGGGTTCGTGGCCTTGCCGCGGATCACGTACCCATAGAAGTTGGCCTTGTTGAATTTCTGGGCGTTGGCCAGCACGTCGTCCCAGCTGCCTGGCGGGCTCGAGGCCAGGTCTTTTCGATACATGAACATCTCGACGTTGCCGACGATCGTGATGCCGTACAGATGCTGCGTCTTGCCCTGCTCTGACGGCGGTACCGGCCCGCGCGGAGGCGGCCACGTGCCGACGTCGTACACGATGCTCGGGATGTCCGAATCGCGTGTGAACCCGAAGTTGGAGTCGAGCGGTTGGAGCGCGCCCATGGTGCCGAACTTTGGCATCCAGGGGTCGTCCATCATGCAAAGGTCGTAGCTGGATCCGTTCGCCTGGAACGTGGTGACCAGCTTCTCGAACAGCTGGTCGTAGGGAAACTCGACGATCTCCATCGTGATTCCCGTCTGCGATTGATACATGGGCGCGACCTTCTTGAGCGGACCGTCTTCAGCCCCTTGAACGGCCGCGATCGTCAGCTTCGACGGCTTGTTCGACGTCGGGGTTCCGGTCGAACATGCCTCGAGGATGGCGGGGATCGAGGTCAACATCGCTCCGGCCACCGCCGTGCGTTTGACGAATTCACGCCGGGTGATTGGTTGCATTCAGACCTCCTCTGAGGTTCAACAACGCCCTTCCCAAGGGCTGTTCACACCGGGGCTTCTTGTTGTCGGATCGTATCAGGTCGCGGAGCGCATCTCGGGAGGCTCTCAGTCGCCGGCCCGGTCATTTCGACTGGGCGTTTTCTTCAGGCTCGTTGTACCAGCGCATCCGGTCGCCGACGCGGTTGCGCATGCGCCACCTGGCGGTCTTTGGCGTGGCCTCGATCTGTGCCCACAGCAGATCCAGCCGCTCTGCGATGAGGCTTACCGCGGCCGGCGGAAGCTGGTAGTCGGCGACGTTCTTCTGGCACTGCTCGATGGTCGCCTTGGCGGTCCGCCACAGGCCCCAGTCGCGCGCACACAGCTCGCCGACGTAGTCAGCCTCGATCGCGTCCCCGCCGCTCGCCGTCACGTCGTGGTGAAAGACGAGGTTGTAGATGTCGCGCTGGTCGCGCTCGGTCAGCTGCACGATCTGGAGCTTGGTCATCAACAGCTCAGCAAGTGGAACCGTGAGCGGCTCGCGATCGAGCCGGTCCGCGATGGGCACCTGGTGGCACATCGCAAACTCGCCGACGAAGACGTCCAGCTTGCGGCCGTTGGCGTCGTCGAAGAAAAGCAGCCGCCGCGATCCGTGGAGTGCGTTGAACATCTCGTCCGGCGCGTACCCGGCGGCGACCAGCACGCCGGTCACCGCCGTCCGCGCGCCGCGCCTGGTGACGAGATCGATGTCGTTGATCGGGCGGGGAAGAAGGGGACCTTCCTGGGGTGACTGCAAGTAGACGGCAACGCCTCCGAGAAGGCGGACGAGCACACCTTTCTTGTTCGAGGCGTCGACGAGGCGGCGGGATTCCTCGATCAGGTCCGGGACGGGCCGGTTACCCGGCGGTGAAGAGAAAATCGATGTAGCTCCCATCCTCGGCGAAGTCCACGATAGCGCCGCGCAGCACGTCCGCGGTGTAGTCACTGCCAGGGTTGAGACACAACGAGGACCCGATCTTCTGGGCGGCGCGCGATTCGTGGATGTGCCCGTGGAGGCCAACGACCGGCTGATGTCGCTTGATGACGTCGCGCACCGCCTTGCTCCCGACAGGCACGATGCTCGGGCGGCCGCCGCGGATCACCGGCCGCAGCTGGGCGTCCAGCTCGGCCGCGAAGTCCAGGCCGGAGCCGTAGGGCGGGCAGTGGAAGTTGACCACCATCTTTCGCCCGGCCGGAGCCTGCTCGAGGATCTTCTCCAGGCGGCTGCCCAGCTCCTCCTCGGAGTACTCGCGCTCGGTGTTCCAGGGAGTCGGGGTCACGTCACCGCAGCTTGCCATCATGACCGGGCCGAGATCGCAGATCTCACCCTCTGGCGACTCGATGCGTGGCTCGGACTTGAGGACCGCGTCGATCGCCCTGGGGTCGTCGTTGCCTGGCGTGATGATGCAGCGAACGCGTGCCTTGAGCCTGTCCTCCGCGAGCCTGCACCAGCCGTGGATCTGATCCACGATCGCGCTCTCGAACGCGGCGTCGAGAAAGGCCGGCTCTGCCTCAAGGCGCTCCATGTCCGTATCGCCCGCGACGATCGAATAGAAGCCGAGACGGTTGATCTCCGCGCGCAACCGGTCCTCCTCGGCGCGCGGCACCGTGACAGGCTCGCCGCGGACTTTCGCGCTCAGGGTTCCGTTGTGCGACCGGATCGGCACCAGGCCTTTGCCCGCGATGTCTCCGCCGAGCACGAGCACGTCGGCGTCATACGAGTCGGCCGCGGCCAGGAACTTGCGGAAGCAGCGGTCTGAGCCGTGGACGTCGGTGGCGAAATAGATGCGGAGGGCCCGCTTCTTGGCACGGCCGAAAAACATGAGCCCTCCGCCTACCCCTTACTCGGGAGGCAGCTCCCGCATCGCGAGGCGCAGGTCGATCGAGGAGCGAGACAGTCTCATCTGCCGCGCGATCAGGTAGATGACCGGGCCGGCAATCAGGACGATCACCAGCGCTCCGACGGAGGTGAAGGTGAAGCTGCCGAACACCTCAGGGTGCGTGATGATCAGCACGACCACGATCGCGGCAAGCAATGTCGTCGCGGCTCCCCAGAACGCCGGCACTGGAACGCCTCCCACGCGAGGCAGCTCCGTCTGGCCCGGCCGCATGATCAGATCCGGGCGGCGGTAAGGAAGTGCTGTCGCCGCCACTCCGCCGGCGACGATGATGAGGGCGACGAAGAGCGCCAGGTTGGCCACGATGTTGGAGAGGTTCACGAACGCGGCCAGGATCGCAAACAGGATCCCGATCACGACCGCGACGATGATTGCGTTGGTCGGGATGGCGTTGCGCTCGCTGATCTTGGCGAGGCTGATCGGAAGCAACCGGTCGAAGGCGAGCGCGAACATGACGCGAGTGACCACGGCCACGAACGCGAGGTCGACCGCCAGCTCCGCCGACGGCACGGCGATGCCGATCAGGATCTTCGAGATCGGATCCCCGGACAGAACCAACCCGTAGCCAAGCCCCCCGGCCGAAGACTGAAGGCTCGTGATGGCGCCATACGCGGCCGGGTCGGTGGCGCCGAGCTTGGCCTGCGACTGCATGAAGTCCAGGCCGACGGTGTTGCGCATGAGCAGCCACACGCCGAGCCAAACGACCACGAGCAGGGCGATGCTGATCACCGAGGCGTAGAGGTATGTCCGTCCCGGCCGCTTGAGCTCGCCTCCGACGTAGTACGCGTACAGCACGCCGTTGTAGTTCAGGACCATGAACGGCACCGCGGTCAGCGAGGCGCCGATCGAGATCCCGAGCGGGATCTGGGCCTTCTGCGCCGCGGCCAGGATGTCGTTGTACGCGCTCGGGTGATTGCTGAACGAGGCGAGTGCGTTGACGAAATCCTGGTGCGAGTGCGTGATGAGCAGCCAGCCAAGGACCAGGAACGCGAGCAGCTGGATGCCGACCAGGGCAAGGATGACCTGGGCGAGGCGCCGGATCGACACGAGGGAAACCGCCCCGACGACGAGCAGCATGACCACGCTGATCGCCGCCACCGCGCCCTGGCTGGTTACGTTGTTCGCAGCGTCGCTTATTGCCGAGCTGTTGAAGGCGGCACCGAGCGCGGTCAGCATGAACGGGGTGTACGCGGCGGTGAAGTTCGCGTTCGCCGCGAGGATGTATGTGAACGCGATGCAGATGCCTATGCCGGCCATCGCACCCAGCGCGGGCGAGATGATGCGGGAGAGGTAGACGTACTCGCCGCCGGCTCGGGGAATCGCCTCGAGAAGGTACCTGTAAGCGAACATCGCGACCAGCCAGATGCCTGCCCCGAGCAGGAGGGGCAGGGTCATGTCGGCCTGGTTGAACGAGACCAGACCGGCATTGAAGTTGATGAAGGTGTTGACGACCGCGACGGACGCGAGCGCGATGCCGGTCGCGGCCGGGATGCCCAGCTCCCGGACAAGCCCGGACGACTGACGGGTGAAGAGGCCCTGGCCGGCCACAGCCTTGCCTCCCACGGATGCGCTGGAGCTCGCCATGCTTCCCTCCCCTGAACGAGCGACAACAATTACACCGAAGACCCCACGTTTTGGAGCGTTCCAGAACCATAGGCCAACCCCCGTTCTCCGTCAAGAACGATTTAACTCCTCCCCATTTATGGGGAGGCGGCGGCGAAGCCGGGGCTACGGCCGGACCGGCGATGCCGCCGCGGTGACTTCAGCGACCTGTACCCACCGCCGTTCGGCCGCCGAACGCTCGATCGCCTCGCACACCGCCTGCACGGCGGCTCCCTGCGCAAAGCCGGGATCCCACGGCCCTTCCGGCCATCGCTCGAGCAGGTCGCCGAGATGGTTCACGAAGCTCGACCCGTACCCGACGCCCTGGCCGATCGGCCACCAGTCCTTGGCGTAGGGGTGGCTCGAATGTTCGGCTCGGATGCGCCGCATGCCATAGAGGTCGGCACGGTCTTGTCCATCTCCGTAGAGGAGCTCATTCAGCCGGGCGTATTCGAAAACCAGCGTGCCCCGGTCGCCGTTGACCTCGAGCGTCAGATCGCACGGCCGCCGTACGGCTGTGCGCGCCATCTCAAAAACGCCGCGAGCCCCCGACGCGAAACGGACCAATGCCGATGAGGCCTCGTCCACCGTGACCTCGCGCCGCGACCGCTCCCGGACGAATGTTTCGGATTGGCCGCTGACCTCGTCGACCGGTCCCGCCATCCAGGTCGCCATGTCGATCAGGTGGCTCCCCAGGTCGGCGATCGTGCTGCCGCCCATCGACCGGTCGAAGCGCCAGTCGAATGGGATCGTCGGATCGACGAACTCGTCGGACAGCCAGCTCCCGCGGACGAGCCTGACTTTTCCGACGGCGCCCTCGTCGATCATCCGCTTCATCAGCGACACCGCAGGCAGCCGGCGATAGTTGAAGCCCACAGCGTTCAGAACGTGCGCGCGCTCCACCGCGTCGCGGACCGAGGCGGCCTGGGCGTACGAGACTGCGAGGGGCTTCTCGCAGATCACGGCCTTGCCCGCGGCGGCCGCCGCGGTGGCAATCTCGGCGTGCGTGCCCGGCGGCGTACATATGTCGACGACGTCCACGTCCGGCCGCCGGACGAGCTCGCCCCAGTCTGCGACCCAGGATTGGATGCCGTATGCGGCGGCGGCGGCCGCAACCCTGGTTGCGTCGCGGCCGCTGATCACGCGGACCTGAGGGCGGTAGGGAAGCTTCCTCATCAGGGGCGCGACGGCGTATCCGTAGGCATGGGCCTTGCCCATCATTCCGTACCCGACGATGCCGATCCCGATCTGAGGTCCGCTCACGTCGGGGACATCACCTGGGCGGCCGCGCGCTGGGCCGCCTCGAGAGCCGCCGCCGCGTCGCTCGCGCTCGCCCCTTCGAGAGGTGCTCCATGCACGTGCCGCGCGAAGCTCTCCGCCTGGAGGCGCAGCGCACCGAAGAATGTGTCGTCCGCGGTGGGCGGCCACAGAAACTTGCATTCCTCTGCGCCCCTGGTCCCGAAAACCTCGACCTTGCACACGTCACCGAGAGGAAAGCGCCGGCCCAGCGAGACGAACGCAGTCGTTCCGCCCGACAGCTCTGCCATTGCATGCGCGCTTTCGGGGTCGCCCGGCCAGGGCTCCTCGGCCACACCGGACGCAAGCGACGTGATCGGGCCGAACTCCTGCCCGACGAGCCACCGCGTCTGATCGAACTCGTGCACCCCCATGTCGACGAAGATGCCGCCGCTGTGGGCGCGGAAATTCGAGCTGGGCGGCTCCCCGTCCCACTGGAAGTTCGCCACCGCGTAGATGTCGCCGAGCTTTCCGTGCGCGATGCGGTCGCGCAGGTCTTGCAGCATCGGCACGAACCGCCTCCAGAATCCAACCTGGAATGGCAGCCCGGCGGCGGCCACCAGCGCGGAGGCTTGCTCGGCGTCGGACGCGGTGACCCCGACCGGTTTTTCGCACAGCGTCGGCATCCCGGCGCTGACAAGCCGCTTGACGGTCGCGAGGTGTTTGTCGCTCGGCACACAGACCAGCACGGCGTCGATCGCGGCCGAATCCAGCATCTGATCCAGGTCTGCGTACATGTGGATGTCGCTGGACTGCAGCGATCGCCGCGTGCTCTCGACCGGCTCCGCGATGGCGGTCACCTTGACGTGCGTCGAGGCCGCGAGTGCGCGGAGGTGGTTGCGCCCCATGCGCCCTGCCCCGGCCAGGCCCAACTTGAGCTGCGCCACGGCTTAGAACCCCCGCGCGGCCAGGTACGCGCGGTTCGCCCGCTGATCCGCGGCGGCCGTGCCGTCGGCGTCTGGCAGGACGTCCTGCTCGACGACGATCCAGCCCGAATATGACCCGCGGATCTCGTCCAGCATGCCATCGACGTCCAGGTCGCCTTCTCCGAGGCGGCAGAATGCTCGCCTCCGCCAGATCTCGTCGACCGGCGCGGCTTCGCGCACGATCGCTTCGACGACTGCGCGTCGCGCGTCTTTGAGATGAAGGTGGTTGATTCGCGCCTGCCACTCGCGCATCGCCCGCAATGGGTCGCCGCCCCCGAGCAGAAGGTGCCCGGTGTCGAGGCAGACGCCGATCGACGTCAGCTCGAGCACCTTCTCGATCTCCCAGGGCGCTTCGACGCGGGTCCCCGTCTCGTGGTGGAACGTCGGCTCATACCCGCGCTCGCGACACAGCGAGGCAGCCATCTCGACGCCCTCGGCGAACTTCTTCCACGTTTCGTCATCGAAGCCAAGGGAGCGGTCCTTCGCTGCCTGGCCAGGTCGCGACCTTCGCAGCTCGCTCCCGATGTCGGCCAGGGTCGGCTTCGGCTTCAGCCCATTCTTGCTCCCGGCGGCGTCGAAGACATCGAGCAGCGAACCCAGCTCGCGCAGCGCGACCGGCATCTTGTCGAGCTCGCTGAACGGGAGCTCGAAAAATCCGCCTGACAGCGAAAGGCTTCGGCGTCGCAGGCTCGAGGCGAGCTCCTCTCCGTAACCGAAATAGCCGAGCGGGCCGAGGTCCACTCCGGCGTATCCGGCGTCCGCCACCTGGTCGAGCACGGTGGCGCCGTCCGGGACGTCGGGCATGATCCCGACGGTCAGCTCGAATGCGCCATAGCTGACTGGGGCGTTGGCGATTACCACCACATCGCGCATGTCCGTCACGAGCGCTTAGTGGGCGCCGCCGCCATCGCGGGTTCGGACGGATGGTCGCGCGGCGCCCGGCTGCGGTGCACCGCGACCAGCGATTCGCACAGCGCAATGTCGTGCAGGGAGTCCTTGCCTGATGTGATCGGCTGCCGGCCGGTCGTCACGCACTCATGAAAGTGCATGAGCTCCTCCTTGAAGCTCTCGCGATACGAGGTCACCTCTTCCGTGCGCGATGCGTGGGGTGAGTCGGCCTCGCCCTCCTCCGTGATCAGCGTCGTGGGCATGCTGCGGAGGAATGGGGAGGGAAACGACAGAGTCACCCGGCGCTCCGGCGAGTAAAAGGCAAACTCCATCTGGTAGCGCGCGATCACAGGCAGATCGACCCAGGTCAACACGCACTGCGCCGAGCCGTACTTGAAGACCGCGGTGACGCCGTTCTCGCGGAGGTCCGCGAAAAGAAGGCTCTCCGGTTCACCAACCACGCCGCGCATGGCGTTCAGCTCATGCACCAGGCTGTCGAGCAGCACATTTCGATACGCCCATCGCGACAGCGAGTCGGCGTCGGGGAGCGCTGCGTCGATGCGGGCGTCGTCGTCGTCCTTCAGCGTCTGCACGAGCGCCTTGGGCAATGGTCCGCCGCGGCGAAGGTTGTAGTGCTGCACGTATGGCGGGATCGGCGACTCGAGTGTTGTGATGCGGAGCAGCCGCAGGTCGGCCAATTTGCGCGACTCCTCGATGAGGCGCCGGTAAGCCGGGTCGTAGCGCTTGTTGTACCCGACCATCAGCACCTTGCCCGCCCTGTCGGCGGCGGCGACCATCTCCTGGCCCTCCGCGACGGAAAAACACATCGGCTTCTCGACCAGGACGTGAAGGCCCGCCTCGGCGGCCGCGACAGCGATCGGGGCATGGCTGCCGGACGTGAGGACGAGCACGGCGTCCAGCGGCCGCGTCACGAGCTCCTGCCAGGATTCGTACTGCTCCGTGACCCCGTACTCGCGGGCGCAGGCCGCCCGGACCTCCGCCGACAGGTCGCAGACCGCCGCGACCTCGAATCGGTCGGAGAGCTCGCGGAGGTAGTTGAGGTGCATCACCTGGGCGATCAAGCCGCACCCGATCACCCCTACCCTAAGCCGGTCCGCCATCTCGCCCCGACCTCATTTGAATATGTTGGAACGTTCCACCGACCCTATACGAAAGGGTTTGCGGTGTCAACACCCGGGCCTCACGGTGGGGCCGCCAGGACCTTGGCCGCTTCCGGGATGCCTTCCTCCGGGGGCACAAACGGGTCTTCGTGCTCGACCGCGATGGTGTGAACGCGGGTCGAACGCGTCAGGGCGGCGGCGAACGAGCGCCACCAGGCCGGGTCATGCCCGCGTCCGACCACTCCAAAGTTCCAGGGCATCTCCTCCGGGGGCCGCGGCCAGCGGCGGTCGAGCAACCCGTTGAGCGCAAGGCTGTGTTTCGCGAACACGACATCCTTGCCGTGGCAGTGGCCGGCACGCACGCCGACCGCCTTGACGACGGCCATCGGGTCCATGCCCATCCAGAAGAAATGGCTCGGGTCGATGTTGGCCGCGATCGAGTCGCCCAGCGCTGCGATCCGGTCGAAGGTCTCGACGTTGTACACGACCGTCCCGGGATGCAGCTCGAGACAGACCAGGAGCCGCGGATGCTCGCGTGCTGCAAACTCGGCGACGCCCGACCAGTAGGGCGCCACCGCATCTTTCCACTGCGCCTCGTGTATCGACTCGAGATAGGGAAGCCATCCGCCGCCGGCGAAGTGCGGCGTGCGGTCGCCCGCCGCCCCCGCCGGACAGCCGGCCAGCGCGACCACGCGGTCGACGCCGATCAATGCGGCAAGACGCACCGCGTCGCGTAGGTCCGCGTCGTGCTGTGTGGCGATGGCTTCGTCGGGATGGAGCGGGTTGCCCCAGACGTTGAGCGCGGCGACGCTCAGGCCACGCGCGGTGATCTCGCTCAGCCAGCGCTTGCGGGCCGACGCGTCGCGCAGCAGGCGAGGCAGATCGCAGTGCCCCGTCGGCGCGTAGCCGCCCGCGCCGACCTCGAGCGCGGCGACGGTGGGCGCGTTCGCAACGATCCAGTCCATGACATCGACGAGCGGGCGATTCGCGAATGCTTCGGTCACGACGCCCAAGCGCGGGCGTTCAACGCCACCCATCGATCCGCGCCATTGTCGCGCCACCGCATATCGTTCGTTGATTACCGAACCACTGATCAAGAGCCGGAGCGGAGCGATGATCGGCGCTCTCGCCTTCTCGACTCTCGCGACAGGGCTGCTGCAGATCTGCCTTCCGCTGGAGCTGGTGCAGCTCCGCGCGAGCCCTGAGGCGACGGGCCTGACGCTGTCCATGTTCGGGTTCGGCATGTTCGCGTTTGAGTGGCTCTGGGGAGTGGTGGCCGACCGAGTCGGATACCGCGCACCGCTCATCGCATCACAGGTTCTGTACGCGGCGTTCATCGTCCTGCTGTCCCGCGTCGACTCCGTCGCGCTCATCGCGGTCAGCTACCTGCTCGCGTCCGGGATGATGGTCGCGGTTGGGCCGATCGCACGCTCGTACCTGGGTACCGCGCTGCATTCACGGCTCCGCGCTACGGGTCTTGCGCTGCTCGCCTCGCAGTGGGTGATTGCGGAGGCCGTCGGTGCGGGCGCGGGCGGCGCTCTCATCGACCGCCTGCCGATCCACGACGTGATGCTCGCCGGCGCCGTGCTGCCTCTCATCTCGGCGATCTTGGTGGCCGCGGTGTTTCGGGGTTACACGCTCGCCGATCATCACAGCCGAATCGACTTCGACGACAAGGCGGGGCACAACCGGTCGGGTGGCCGCAGCACGGTCATCCGCGTGCTGGCCGTCACCGCGACGCTTGTCCTGCTGATCCAGATCGGCCTGGGCGGCGAGCTTGCCCTTCTCCCCTTGTTGGTCACGAACCAGCTGCACATGTCAGCTT
>VBEF01000037.1 GCA_005881275.1 Chloroflexota bacterium | reverse complement strand
CTTCGAGAAGGGATCGACGTGGGTGCTGGAGGTCGATGGAGACGCGCCCGCCAAGGCACGCTACATACCAGCGCCGTGATCGAGCGGCTGGGGGCCCAAATGGCGGCGGCTGCGAATCCGGCGAAAGCGGCCGGCATGCAGGCTTACATGAAATCCACCATGCCGTACCACGGCGTCAACCTGCCAGCAGTTCGCTCGATCAGCCGCAAGGCCTTCGACCGATCCGCCATGAGCTGCGCCGAATGGCGGGCGACGATCCTCGAGCTGTGGCGCAGCGCTCGGTACCGCGAGGAGCGTTACGCGGCGCTCTTCCTTCTCGGCCTGAAGCGGCGCCGCGCTTGCCTTACGCCCAAGCAGATGCCGATGCTCGAGGAGCTGATCGTCACGGGCGCCTGGTGGGCCGCTACGCGCGTGACCACGAGGCTCGGCTCAGCGGCCTGAGCCGTCGCGAAGCGCTCCAGAACATCGGCTAACGTAAGACCGACGTGACGGTCACGCTGCGCGGCCCGGGCCTGACCGAAGACCAGGTGGTGGCCGTCGCCCGTGACGGCGAAAAAGTGGCCCTCGCCGCCACCGCGCGCACGAGGATGGAGCGCAGCCGGGCGCGCGTCGAGCGGGCGGCCGCCTCACGGGAACCGGTCTACGGCGTGTCGACGGGTTTTGGGGCCCTGGCCGGCACGCGCGTCGCGCCGCTCCGCCAGCCGGAGCTGCAGCTGGCGCTCATCCGGTCGCACGCGGCCGGTGTTGGGCCTCCGGTGGATGCCGAGGTCGTCCGGGCGACGATGCTGCTCCGTGCCCGCACCCTGGCGATGGGTCTGTCGGGCGTACGGCCGCTGCTCGCCGATGCGCTGATCGGGATGCTGAACGAGGGAATCACGCCCGTGGTGCCGCGCTACGGCTCGGTCGGCTGCAGCGGAGACCTCGCCCCACTCGCCCATATCGGTCTCGCGTTGGTCGGCGAAGGCGAGGTGCTGGACGGGCCCAGCGGCCGCCGGCCCGCCGCGCAGGCGCTCAAGGCGGCCAGGTTGAAGACGGTCAAGCTCGAGACGAAAGAGGGCCTTGCGCTCATCAACGGCACCGACGGCATGCTGGGCATGCTCCTGCTCGCGTGCGCCGACGCCGAGAGCCTCTTTCGCAACGCCGACGTCACGGCCGCGATGTCCGCCGAGGCGCTGCTCGGCACCGACCGCACGTTCCAGGCCCGCCTCCAGGAATTGCGGCCGCATCCGGGACAGGCCGCCAGCGCGGCCAACCTGTCGCTCCTGATGAAGGGATCCCAGATAGTGGCTTCGCACCGCCAGTCGCAGCACGCGGTGCAGGACTCGTACTCCGTGCGCTGCAGCCCGCAGGTCGCAGGCGCGGCGCGCGACACGCTCGACTTCGCGCGTCGGATCGCTGAGGTCGAGCTGTCGTCAACGATCGACAACCCGATCGTGCTCGAGAACGGAGACGTCGAATCGAACGGCAACTTTCACGGTGAACCGCTCGCTTTCGCCGCCGACTTCCTGGCCATTGCCGCGGCGGAGGTCGGGTCGATCGCGGAGCGACGCGTCGACCGCCTCCTCGACCCGCATCGCTCCCAGGGATTGCCGCCCTTCCTCGCTCACGAACCCGGCGTGAACTCCGGCCTGATGGTCGCCCAGTACACCGCCGCCGCGCTCGTAGCGGAGAATCGCCGCCTCGCCGCGCCGGCGAGCGTCGACTCGGTGCCGACCTCCGGTATGCAGGAGGACCATGTGTCGATGGGCTGGGGCGCCGCGCTGAAGCTCCGGACCGTGCTCGACAACCTCGCGCACATCCTCGCGGTGGAGCTCTGCGCGGCCGTGCGTGCCCAGGAGCTTCGCCGTCCGCTCGAGCCTTCGCCCGCCACCGCCGCCGTGCGTGACGTACTGCGCCAGCAGGTCGCAGGCTCCGGCCCGGACCGCGTGGTCGCTCCGGAGCTCGCGGCAGCGCAGACGATGATCCGGAGCGGCGCGATCATCGAGGCGGCGGAGTCGGTGACGGGCCGGTTGCGGTGAGCCGGACGATTCGCGCCCCTCGGGGAGCCCAGCTCTCGTGCCTGGGTTGGCCCCAGGAAGCCGCCCTGCGAATGCTCATGAACAACCTTGATCCCGAGGTCGCCGAGCGGCCCGAGGATCTTGTCGTCTACGGCGGCACCGGTCGCGCCGCACGTTCCTGGGAGGCTTTCGACGCGATTGTTCGAGAGCTCCGCAACCTGAAAGGCGATCAGACGCTCCTGGTGCAGTCGGGCAAGCCGGTCGGGGTCTTCGACACGCACGAGTGGGCGCCTCGCGTCCTCATCTCCAACTCGATGCTGGTCCCCGAGTGGGCGACGTGGGACGAGTTCCGCCGGCTCGAAGCGCTCGGCCTGACGATGTACGGCCAGATGACGGCAGGGTCGTGGATCTACATAGGGACGCAGGGCATCCTGCAGGGGACATACGAGACGTTTGCCGCCATCGGCCGCAAGAAGTTCCGCGATTCGCTCGCGGGCACGGTCACCCTCACGGCCGGTCTCGGCGGCATGGGTGGCGCTCAGCCGCTGGCTGTGACTCTCAATGGCGGTGTCGCGATTTGCGTCGAGGTGGATCCCGAGCGAATCCAGCGCCGCCTCGAGCATCGGTACCTGGACGTGCGCGCCGCCAGCCTCGACGACGCGTTGAAGCTCGCCCTCGAGGCCAAAAAGGCAAGGCGGGCGGTTTCGATCGGCGTGCTTGGCAACGCTGCGGAGATCTTCCCCGAGGTGGCCAGGCGTGGCTTTGCAATCGACATCGTCACCGACCAGACTTCGGCCCACGACCCGCTCAGCTACATACCAACGGGGCTGTCGCCGGAAGACGCCGCGGAGCTGCGGCTCGACGAGCCGGCCGCTTATGTCAAGCGCGCCCGCGAGAGCATGGCTCGTCAGGTCGACGCGATGGTCGAATTCCTCGACCGCGGCGCAGAGGTCTTCGACTACGGCAACAGCCTGCGCGCGGAGGCTCGCCTCGGCGGTAGCAAGCGCGCCTTCGATTATCCGGGGTTTGTGCCCGCCTACATCCGGCCGCTGTTCTGCGAGGGAAAGGGACCGTTTCGTTGGGTCGCGCTCTCGGGTGACCCGGCGGACATCGCCGCGACTGATACGGCGCTCATCGAAGAGTTTGCCGACGACCCGGGCCTCGTCCGCTGGATCAAAGCTGCGGGCGAGCGCGTGCGCTTCCAGGGCCTCCCGGCGCGGATCTGCTGGCTTGGATACGGCGAGCGCGCGCGCGCTGGCAGGCTTTTCAACGACCTCGTGCGGACCGGCGCGGTGAAGGCGCCGATCGTGATCGGGCGCGATCATCTCGACTCGGGTTCCGTCGCCTCGCCATATCGCGAGACGGAGGCGATGCTCGACGGCTCCGACGCGATCGCCGACTGGCCCATCCTCAACGCTCTCGTCAGCACCTCGAGCGGGGCGTCGTGGGTCAGCGTGCACCACGGCGGCGGTGTCGGCATCGGCCGCTCGATCCACGCCGGCATGGTCGCGGTGGCGGACGGGACCGACATGGCCCAGGCAAAGCTCGAGCGCGTGCTGACCAATGATCCGGGCACGGGCGTGATCCGCCACGCCGATGCGGGCTACCAGCGTGCGATCGATGTGGCGCGCGAGCGCAGCGTCCATATTCCAATGCGGGAGTGAACGGATCGGGCCGCTGGCACGCCGAGCAAGCGTGGCTGGGTCATCGCGCAGAGAACGTGCTGATCGAGGTCGAAAACGGTCGGATAAGCGCGATCGAAGAACGCATCCCTGCACCCCCCGATGCCATCGCACTCAAGGGCTGGACGGTGCCGGGGTTCGCCAACGTCCACAGCCACGCGTTCCAACGGCTGCTGCGGGGCGAGATCGAGTCCGGCGGCGGCGACTTCTGGGAGTGGCGCGCCCAGATGTATCGCTTCACTGAATGGGATCCGGCCGACTACTTCAAACACGCGCGGCTCCTGTTTCGGGAAATGCTGGAGGCGGGAATCACCGCGGTGGGAGAGTTCCACTACCTCCACGGCCATGGCAACGAACTTGGCGAGGCGCTCATCGACGCGGCGCGTGAGGAGGGCATCCGCATCACGCTCATCGACGCCTGCTACCTGCGCGGCGGGATGGACGGCGGGCCGCTCGAGGCCGAACAGCTCGCCTTCAGCGATGGCGACGCGGACAGCTGGGCGCGCCGCATGGATGAGCTCAAGGAAACGAACGGCGCCCGCATTGCGGCCGCCATTCACAGCGTTCGCGCCGTGGATCCGGAGTCGATGCGCGTCGTCGCGACCTATGCCCGCGAGCGGCGCATGCCCCTGCACATCCACCTCGCCGAGCAGGCCGCGGAGGTGGAGGCATGCCTCGCAGTCGAAGGGGTCACGCCCACCGAGCTACTGCAGCGCGAGGGCATCCTCGGTCCCGACCTGACAGCTGTGCACGCGATTCATCTCAACGAGCGCGACATCAGCCTGCTCGGCGAAAACGAGGTCTCGATCTGCGCCTGCTCCACAACGGAACGAGACCTCGGCGATCGCGTCGGTCCGCTGCGCGCGCTCGAAGCCGCGGGCTGCGACCTCGCGGTGGGCAGCGATTCCAACGCGGTGGTCGACATGCTGGAGGAGGCGCGGGGGCTCGAGCTCGACCAGAGGCGCGCCACCGGGCGCAGGGTTCTGCATCAGCCTGAGGACCTGCTGCGGGCGTCCACGGTCAACGGCATGCGCACCCTTGGCTGGGAATCCGGAGAGCTCAGGACGGGAATGCTCGCGGACTTCGTCACGCTGGATGCGCCGAGAGACCTGTGGCGCGAGATGAGCCCGTCGTACCTCATCTACGGCTTCTCCGGCCGCGACGTGACGAACGTCGTGGTCGGCGGCGAAACGGTGGTAAGCCGATGAGGCGCCTGCGCAACATCGGGCGCCTGGTCACCGGCCCCGCCACGGGCGTGATCGAGCGCGCCGCGGTGATCTGCGACGGGGAGCGGATCGCCTGGTGCGGCAAGCTCGGCGACGAACCACGCGAGCTGATGGAGTCGGTGACCGAGGATCACGATTGCGCGAACGGACTCGTCACCGCCGGTCTCGTCGACGCGCACACGCACCCTGTATACGCAGGTGACCGAATGCGCGAGGTTGCGATGCGCTCGGCCGGCGCGTCTTACGAAGAGGTCGCCAAGGCGGGCGGCGGAATCAAGGCCACGGTGAAGGCGACTCGTGAAGAGCCGGTCAGCGCGCTCGAGCAAGCGACCAAACGCAGGCTGCGGACCTGGCTCGCCGGCGGTGCGACAACCGTGGAAGCGAAGACCGGGTATCACCTGCACCGCGAAGGCGAGCTCGAGGCCACGCGCATGCTCGCGCGCCTGAGCAAGCGCAAAGACCTGCCGCGCATCGAGGTAACGTTTCTCGCCGCCCACGCGCTGCCGCCGGACCGGTGGGCGCGCACGGGCACATATGCGAAGCAGGTCGCGGAGTGGTGCACCGACGCGTACACGGCGGGCGCGCGCTTCTGCGACGTGTTCTGCGACCGCGGCTATTTCAGCGTGCCTCAATCGCGCGCCATCCTCAAGGCGGGCCTCAAAGCCAAGTTGATACCCCGCATACACGCCGACGAGCTCGATCGAACTGGAGGCGCGCGTCTTGCGGCGGAGCTGCACGCGGTTTCAGCGGATCACTTGCTCCGGGCAAATCGCGGCGACGCGATCGCGCTGGCCCGCGCCGGCGTGGTGGCCACTCTGGCTCCCGGCACCGCGTTGTCGATTGGCAAGCTTCCGCCCGTCAAGGACTTGATCTCAGCCGGCGCCGTGATCGCGCTCGGCACTGATCACAACCCCGGTACAAGCGGCCTCACGAGCATGAGCGCTGTGATCGCGCTCGCGGTGGCGGTGTTCAAGATGTCAGTCGACCAGGCTCTCACGGCCGCGACGCTGGGCGGCGCGTACTCGCTTTCGAGGTCAGATCGTGGTGTCGTCGCACCCCAAAAAGTGGCCGACCTCGTCCTCTGGGAAGCCGAGCACGAAGGGGCCTTTGCCTGGGCCTACGGGCTCAAGCCTCGAATTGTGTGGTCGAGAGGGGCGCAAGTTTTTGCCTCATAAGATGTTGCTTATTGCGTGCAATCAGCCTATAAGTTGCACCTGAACGGCCGCCCGCTCAGCAATCACGAACCAAACCGCGGTCGAAAAATGGAGGAAGGCAAGTAGTGGCAAAGTGGAACCCATTGGCGCTGAAGCTTCTCATGTGGGTCATGGGAGTATTGCTGGTCGTCGGCTCCGCGGCGAGCTTCGTTGGCGTGGCAGTGTTCCCATTCGACAGCGGGGCGGGCGTGACGGCGCCGGTGGCCGGTATCGCATTCGGGGCCGGGATCATGATCGCGGGATTTGACCCGATCGCCAACATCAGCTGGGTGCGCGCGCTCGTTCTGTACGCGATCCTCGAGGTCGTTTACCAGGTCCTCACCCAGATCGTGATCGGCCGCTTCGACATCGTCGCGTTCATCATCGGCATCCTGGTTGCGGTGCTGGTGCTGGTTCTCTACCCGAACAAGCCGGCGCTCTGGATGCAGGGCAGCGGAATGTCCTCAGGAGCCCGCGCGTAACCGACTTAACGCCAATCGCATGAGGGGCGGCCACGCGCCGCCCCTTTCTTTTTCAGTCTTGAATCACCTCGGTGGCCGCGAGCTCGTCGTGAACCGGTCGCCTCGTCAGCCATGAGGCCGGCAGCACCACAAGTCGCAGCAGCGACTGCGTCGGTGTGAGACGCGAGCCATCGACGGCGACGACACGCTGCCGCATCACCAAGCCGCCGAGCGTGCGGCCGTCGCAGGTGCTCCAGCATGCGACGTGATACATGGCCGCTAGCGCGAGCGTCTTGCCAAACCGCCTGCGCCCAGCCAGGCGAGCGAGGGTCAGACAGAACGCCAGGTCCACCGCCGCGGCCCGAAACCGATCCTGCGCCTGTGCGGGCTTGCGCGGGGCCGGCTCGCGGCCTCGAAGGTGCAGCAGGTAGAGCCTGGTGAACAGCTCGTGCACCTGCAGGTGGGTGAGCACGTAGATCGGCCGGGGCAGCCTGGGCGCGTAGCCCGTGACCGTCGCCTCGACCCGCCCGCCTGACGCCTGCACCCTCCAGCGGCCGCCCGGCCGACGAGCCAGCAGGCCGCCCTCGATCGGCCAGTCGACGGCGTTGCGGGTCACCCTGGGTGCACCGAAGCGCAGGAGCTCGATCGGGCCGAGCACAAGCGCGTGGTCGCGCAGGCCGACCAGGCCCAGCGTCAGCCGCCGCACGGCCTCCACGAACGCATTGCGCAGCTGGGCCCCCGTGAGGGGTCTCCCCGCGTCGACCGCGGCTCGCGTTGACACGCGCCCGTCATCCCAGGTGACCACACGCATATCTTCGTCACTGTCATGGCCAAGCTGGAGTTCTCCGCGGCGGTCACCGCCAAGGCTTCGCCCGAGCGCGCCTTCGACTACTTCGCCGACCACAGGCACGTCGCCGAGGTGCTCGAAGGTGTCAGCCGATGGGAGCCGATCGGAGGCAAGACGCGCGGAACCGGTGCCCGCTACCGGGTTGAGATGCGCGCCCTCGGCTTGCCGCTCCAAAACGTGCTTCGTTTGAACCGCTGGCGACGGCCTCGCGAGATCGGCTGGATCTCCGAGTCCGGGCTGATCAAACAGGAAGGCGGGTTTACGTTCCACGAAGCACCGCCGGGCGTTCGGATCGAGCTCCGAATCGCGTATGAGCCGCCGGCTTCGGTGTTAGGCGCGGCGATCGCCAAGCGTCTCGACTGGCTGGTCCGGCAGCGCATGGAGCACGCCCTAGAGCGCATTCGGCAGAATCTGGAGTCCTAATCTTGATGGGTCCATGAAGCTGACCCGCGAGGCAAGCGCGATCCTGGCCGGCGCATCGATCGGCATGCTTGCGCTGCGCTCCGGCCGGCTTCCGCTCGTCAACCCGGCCGTGTACAGCTTCGCCGGCGGCTCGCTGTGGATGACCACGTCGCGCTACGCGGCCAAGACGATCATCGCCAAGCGGGATCCCCGAGCCGCATTTCTTGTCGACGTTGGCGCCAAGGCCGTCCTGCTGCGAGGCGCGCTCGAGGTCTTCGATCCGCTGTCGCTTTCCAGTGATGTGCGTGCGGTCCTGGAAGGTCCCGGTTATTTCCTCGGCATGGCGGGTTATGCGCTGCGGAACGCACCGTTCTTTGCGGGATACCTCCTCGACCTCGCAAAGCTGCCGCGCGAATGGATGCCCTACAACCGCGTCGTGCTGCGCCTGAAGCTCAGCGACGCGGACCTGGTCGAAGGCGCGCCTTTTCCTCCGGCACAGGCTGCCCGGGTTCCGGCGGTGCCGGCCGAGGTGAGCAGGCGTCTTGCAGGCGTGTCACGCGGCTACGCCTGCTGGATCGAAGGCGGGCTCCCAGTCATCCGTCCGGCGTTCTGGGAGGTCGACCACCGCGAGGTAAGCGTCGCGCCGGCGAGCGGGCGGCCGAAGCCTGGCGGTCCAGGCGCCCTGGTGGTCGAGTCGCATCACCGCTTCCGGCCGTCGATGATGGTGGGTGCATGCGTGCGCGGCACATTCGTCCGTTCGGGGGACGGCGAAGCGATCGCCGAGCGCTACGGCATCGAAGTCGCTGAAGTCCCTCCGGCTGTCGGACTCAAGCCTGAGCGCGTGACATCGTGGCGCGGATTTGCAATCACGACCGCGGTCCCGCGCTCAGCTCGGCAGCTGCGCGTCGCCGAGGGTTAGATGGCGAAGCCCAGCGCTCCCGGCATTCGCATCCGCAAATGGGCCTCTGGCGAGTGGACCGATGCTCCCGACGCGGTTGTCACCGAGGAGCCGCTCCAGCTGCTGCTCAACGGCCGGCCGCTATCGGTGTTGATGCGCACGCCAGGCGAAGACGTCGAGCTGGCTCTTGGCTTGATGTTCGCCGAAGGCATCGCGCGCTCCATCGATGAGGTTCGGCTCGTGCGCGTCAGCGCTGAGTCGGGCGAGAGCTCCTCAGCAATCAACGTGGATGCGTCGATCGTCGAATCCAATCAAGTCGACATTCACCTGGCGGCCGCGCCGCGCCGCAAGCCGGAACGGTCGATGCTCTCGAGCTCCGCGTGCGGCGTCTGCGGCGCGGTGTTGATCGAAGACCTGCGCCGCGACCTGGCGGTGCTGCCTGCGGGACCGGCTGTTGACCCATCGCTCCTCGGCGGCCTGGTGGAGCGAATGCGTTCGGGTCAGGGTGTGTTCGAGCGCACCGGCGGCCTGCACGCGGCCGGGCTTTTCGACGCGCGAGGCGAGCTCATCTGCATGCGCGAGGATGTGGGCCGCCACAACGCGGTCGACAAGGTCGTGGGGCGGATGCTGGTCGACCGGCTTCTCCCAGCGAAGGATTCGATCCTTGTCGTGAGCGGGCGCGCCGGCTACGAGATCGTGCAGAAGTCCATCACGGCCGGGATTCCAATGCTCGCGGCGGTGGGCGCCCCGTCGAGCCTGGGCGTTGCGTTGTCGCGAGAGTTCAACCAGACGCTGGTCGGTTTCCTGCGCGGCGAGCGATTCAACGTCTACGCGGCGGCGGACCGGCTGGCCCGTTGATATCGGCCGCCAGAAGCAGTCCACTACTCCGCGCCGGCGTCATCGGTCTTTACGTGCTGGCGGTGGAGTGGACGCGCGCCTTGCTCGCGCACGACTCGCGGTTCATCGCGGCCGGGCTCCTGCTCGGCGGCGTGGCCCTGGGGCTCGCTGCGCTCGGCTGGCCGGCGACCAGGCTTGGCCTGGGCAGATCCCGCTTCGCAGTGCGGGTGATCGGCGGCCTTGCGCTCGGCGCGGTGCTGCTCCTGCCTGCCGCCGCGCGAAGCGGAGCGGTTCCGCTTCTGCCGGGCGGGTTGGCGGTTGTCGCCATCGCGGTTTCGATCGGCGAGGAGCTCGCGTTTCGAGGCGCGCTATACGCGGCGCTTGACGAGCTGGGCGGGGCGCCGCTCGCGGTCGCCGGGACGACAGTCCTCTGGACACTGGCGCACGCGCTGTCGCACCCACCCGAGTTCCTCGGCGCGGTCGCCGCCGCCGGGCTTCTGCTCGGCCTGTGGCGGTGGGCCTGCAAGGACCTGGTCGCACCCATCATCGGACACGTCATCGCGGATCTCGCTCTGTGAAGCGTCTCGCGGCGCTTGCGGGCGCCGCGATCGTGTACCTGATCGCCGCCTGGCTGGTGGCGCCTGGCTTCTATGACGGCTTCGGTCCACAGCAGCCGTACAGCTGGACGTGTCCGCCTCCGCAGGCGGGCGCCAACACCAAGCCGAGCTCTGGGCACGCCGACATCCCGGTCCGAAACGGCACGACCGAGGCGTACTCGGTCTACACGGCAGACGGTCAGATCGTGATCGGCTTTCTGCCCGACTCGTTCGACGCGACGGGCAAGACCATGGTCCATGTCGACATCACTCCGCTCGACACATGCCCCCAGCCGCAGGGCATCACGTTCGTGACCAACATCTATCGCATCACGGCGGACGCACCGCTAAAGAAGAAGTCGAATGTGACGCTTCTTTACTCCAACCTCAAGCCGCACCCCGACTACATCTATCGTGCTGACAACCCGAGTGGGCCCTGGGCTCCGATCTCAGGTTCGCAGCAGGGCCAGCCATACACGATGTTCGGGTCGACCGACAAGCTCGGCTACTTTGCCGCCGGATACATCGCGTCAACACCGCCGCCGGGAGTTGTGACCGTGGGAGGCGGGCAAACGCTGCCGATCATCGTTGCGGTCTTGATCGTGATCGTGGTGCTGGCTGGGCTGCCGCTAGCTGTGATGCGGCGCAGGCAGTCAGGCGCGGGCGCGGCTGACGACGAGGAGGACGGTTCCTAGGGGCTGCGATAGTGGAGGTGAACCACACCGCTTCTGAAGCGCCGTTCGTCGAGCAGCTCAAGCTGCAGATGAAAGTCCTTCGGAAACGCGGCAACGCCTCCGCCGACAACCACCGGCACGACGAGGAGGTGGTACTCATCGACCAGGCCCTCCTTGATCGCATGCGCTGCAAGCGTCGGCCCGCCCAACGAGATGTCGCTCACGGCGCTTGACTTCAGCTGCCGGATGGCCTCAGGGTCAAAGACTCTCTCGACGCGGGTCCTGGCGCTCGAGGGTGTCTCCAGGGTGTTCGAGTAGACGATCTTGTCGGCCGCGCGCCAGATCTCCGCGAAGTCGCGCATGACCTCGGGCTGGTCGTCGAGCTGCATCGTCTCCCAGGCCACCATCACGTCGTACATCCGGCGCCCATACAGGTAGGTGCCGACGGGCCGCTCGAGGTCGTTGACGAAGGCGTGGACCTCCTCGTCGGGAGCCGCCCAGTCGAAGTTGCCGTTCTTGTCCGTTACGTATCCGTCGAGCGACGAGATGGCCGAGTAGATGAGCCTAGGCGTACTTGATGGCCTCGAAGACCGTCCCGCATTTGCGGCACCGGTACTGAAGCGTCATCGCCTGGGTCCCAAAGAGCGAGATGAGCTCGGAGTCCTTCGCGTTGCAGTGCGGGCAGCGAGGCTCAGAGCGGGGTTGGTTTCGCGGTGGGCGGCGCGTACTTCTTCTCCTCCAGTCCACGAAGCATGCCGAAAGTATGCGCGTCGATGGCGCCTTGGCTGCCGCGCCTGCGCACTCCGTCCCATTGCTTCCAGTCGATGTCGGCGTGGGTCGCCTTTGTCTCCAGCTGCTCTTCCAGACGGGCTCGCAGTTCGCCCGGTCCCATGCTCAGCTTGCCTTGGCGGTGCAGAGCCGCTGTGTCACCATCCGGCGGCCCGAACCATTCGATGGCCTCTTGCCACGCCCGGTTCAGGGGGGCGCTGTCGATGCCGGAACGGAGCCAGCTGCGGCCGTGCAGGAAGTGATAGCGCTCCTCCATCAGCATCTTGCGCAGCCGGTGCTGGAGCACCTCCGCCGATCCGCCGACACACGCCTCGATCATCACGGTGAACGCCGTGTCGAGGATGGCGTTGGCGGCAACGAACTCAGACCACTGCGTCCACGGATCGTCGAAGTAGGCAAG
Organism: Chloroflexota bacterium; assembly: GCA_005881275.1. Taxonomy (GTDB): domain Bacteria; phylum Chloroflexota; class Dormibacteria; order Dormibacterales; family Dormibacteraceae; genus 40CM-4-65-16. Next base: position 18,169 of record VBEF01000037.1, on the reverse strand, counting down.
GTTGTGGAGGCTCGCCGGATCTGATTCGCGTTCCGGGCCGCGGGGGTCGGCGCCAAGTGGCTCGAGACAGCCATACAGGACGCGGCTGTGTCCGAGGTCGTCGAGGCCCATCGCCGCCGCGGCGATGTCCGCCTCGAGGGATGGGGCGCGCGTCGCCCATTCCGCATAGCGAAGGCCGAGCATCTGCTTGTTGTCCGCGATGCTGAGGACGAGGTCGGAGAGGCTCAAACCTCGCCCGGTGACCAGAGATGGATGACGTCGTCCTTGCGGACAATGGCCATCTCGCACCAGCGCTCCTCGTCATAGGTCGCGCGTGCGTACGCCATCGCGAGGTCGGCGTCGGGAGCGACGACGCTGCCTACCTGGTGCAGTGGTTCAACGCGGGTCTTGCGCGCGAACACCTCGTACTCGACCGCGTCTCCGCTGACGCGCTGGTACTTCGTCAAACCGCCAGGCCCCAGGCCTCGAGCGCGTCGCGGACGGCTTGCGTGATCCGCCCCGCCGTCCAAGGCGGATCCCACACGACGTTGATCCGCACCTCGTTCACGCCATCTTCGCGCAGCAGACGCTCACGCACGTCTTCGAGGATGAAGTCCGATGCCGGGCATCCCATGGCTGTGAAGGTGAGGTCGACGTCAACCACGCCGTCGCGCTCGGTGATGCCGTAGATCACGCCGAGGTCGACCAGGTTCACGGGCATCTCGGGATCCTGAACCTCTGAAAGCGCAGCCCAATACCGCTCCGTCATGACTCTTTGCGGTGCGTGTTTCGGAAGTTGTGGAACTCTTCCTGGAACATCGCGACCATCTCGGCATTCCGTGGACCGCGCGCGCGCCAGCGGGCCAGCACGTCGTCCCAGGTGATGGGCTGCTTGAAGTCCCAGCGCTTCGCCTCCGCATCGAACTCGCACGGGAACGGGTAATCGAGCTCCCACACGTCGTTGCCATCGCGGGTTGCCTTATGAGCGGGGACCGCGACGCCGATCTGCTCGCAGTAAGGCACGACTGTCGAGAGCCACCACTGGCGCAGCTGGTCGTTGGTGAGGCCCTTGAGCCGGTATTCGAGCTGGGTCGAATGCATCTTCTTGTCGTCGGGGAGCCCAAACCACTCGACGCTCAGCGGGAACATCCAGTCGACCGCGCGCTGCAGCTCGTCCTTCGCCGCGCCTCCCGCAGCGCTGATCCGCTTCATCCAGGTGCGGCCGTTGCGGAGGTGGAAGTTTTCCTCGAGCATCACCTTGTTCAGGCCCCGCTTCCACGGGCCGTACGAGCACTTGTCGTGGATGTCGCCGAGGAGGCAGAAGCCGGCCTGGTCGTAGAAGCCGTTCGCGACCACGAGCTCGGTCCAGCTGTCGAGGGGGACGTCGAACGCGTACGGATAACGGAAGCTCTTCGGATCGCGGCTGAAGATGAGCTTCTCCTGTTCCTCGCCGAGCTCCTCGAGGATGTGGTACGCGATGTGAGCGTGCGCGAGCTCGTCCTGGATGATCGCGATGCCGGTCATGAAGGCGTTGATGCTTGGCGCGCGCTTGGCGGCGAGGTAGTAGGCGGGGGCGGAGATGAGCTCGGTGTCGCCCGAGACGATGAGCGTGTGCTTGAGCTCCCGCAGGTACTCGGGGGTCATCTCCCGACGAGACTCGATGAGCTCGCCGGACTTGATCATCTGGTCGAACTCCGCTGAGGTGGCCACCAATTCATTCTCCAACAAGCCGGGCGGTAGAATCGTCATCTCTCCCAGGCAGCCGTTCCTGCCGCGCCGTGGTGGCTATAGCTCAGTAGGCAGAGCACCAGATTGTGGATCTGGGTGTCGCGGGTTCAAGTCCCGCTAGCCACCCCAAACCGCATTCCACGGGGCGCGACCCGACCAACTGGGCCCGAATGGCGCCTAACACGCCCGGATTCGATATCTGTCCCCGAACGGCGGTAGCCCGCGAGCATTTATTGGAGACGCCACCTCTCGACATCGATCGTGATGAAGTCGGGAAACGGCAGAACCCAACCGTACTGCGCGGGCGTCAACTTGACGCGGCGTTTGGAGGTGTACCTGACACCGTTGGACTCTCCATGCTCAAAGACCACGTTGGCCACCTGGGCACTAGGGGTGGCCGCCACTGGCGTGTAGTCATTGCGTTTCAGCAGCCCGGTGTTCCTGTCGAACCAGAATCGCTGGAGGCGGCTGTGGACGGGCAGGTTGGTGCCAAAGTCGGCTTGCAGCAGACCATCCCTGAGCTCAGTCCATTCGATGTCTGTTCGCGTCAGCTGGTAGGGCAGGGTGTAGTAGCCCCAAAAGGCGTAGCCCAAGAAGTACAGGAGATTCAGGCGATCCCACTTATCGGTGACACTCGCGTTCTGGAGATGCTCTCGGGCATTGGCGCGCTCCTCGAGGACTTTGCCGTCAGGCGCCTTGATCATCACGCTGAAACCGTCGAGAACACCGACGTCACCCGATTCGTCGACGGGGTCGATGACGGTGTGCGGCCGTTGAACATCAACCGTGATCCTTGCGTGAGCTGGGATGTTGATGCCCTTGAGCTGAAACAAGAGCCCGCCCACGGTCACAGTGCTTTCGACAGTTGTTGCAGCTTTCCACACCGCGTCACCGCCGTAGGCCTCCAGCGCCCGAGCCCCAGTCGGAGAGAGCTGACCTCGGGGTGTGGGTTTGGTGTTCATCGACGATCCCTGATCCAGGGCCGCTGGCGTCAATGTGTTCTCATACACCGTCCAGAGCGCGTAGCCGACAAGCAACCCGAGCAGCAGTGCGAGGATGGCCGCAACAACCCTGACCAACCGGGACCGCCGCGAGACAGCTGGCCCTCGCACCGGATCAAGTCTGAGGAGTAAAGCAGCTGATCGTCCTGCGAGCGGCACGCGCCGGGTGCATGCGTTCAGAACGCCGGATTCAAGTCCACGACGGCGGTTCTAAAGTCGTCCCAACAGGGACCCAATCTCTAGTCGTGGGCAGCCGCTTTGACCGCACCCGCCATCAAGGCCGCGGCGGCCTCATCTGACATTCGTTCGCCGGCCAAGCGCCGCCAGGTCCAGAAGTCGAGAGCCAGCGCGACGGCTGCGCGCATAGCTTTTGCCCGGCGGCCCTGCGGGGCGGAGCTGGAGACAAGGGCGTCTGCGAGATTGGCGAATTGCTGGTCCATCCGAATCCTCATTACCGCGTCGAAGGCCGGCATGACGAGGCGATCTCGCTGCAGGTTCTCAATTGTTCGGGCATTCTTCCGGTACCAGTGGTAGAGCGGTCCCAGGACCGCGCGCAGACGCTCGTCCGGATTGTCGATTGCGAGTGAGGCAGATGGATCTGGTGGTGGGTGCCTGTCCATCCAGTGTTGTCCACACGCATCGAACAGTTCGGTTTCGTTCGGGAAGTGCGTGTAGACGGTGAGGCGCTCGACCCCGGCACGGCGGGCGATCTCCGCCACGGTCGTTCGTGCCGGTCCCACCTCCTCGTGGAGGGCCGACGTGGCTTCCACGATTCGTCGACGGGTAGCAGCCTGCTTCTCCGCCCGGGCCTTCAGCTCGTACTTCCGGATTTGACTTGACATGGCGCTCAGTGATCGTATAGCCTTGCGCCTTCACTGAACGGCCTGTTTACCGAAAAGGAGTCGGCTATGACAATGACCGCGGTTCGGATAGTGGGTCCTCGCGATGGCAAGCTTGGGCAGTTGGGAGGTATCGGCGTGCGGTTCATGGTTGACGGCGCCGAGTCGGGCGGGGGTTTCTCGCTCGTGGAGCACCCCATGGAGCCGCGCGCCCTGGCGGCACCGATGCACCGGCATGGTCGCGAGGATGAGTACAGCTTTGTCCTCGAGGGGCGAGTCGGCGCCGACCTTGGCGGCGAGATCGTCTACGGCGAGGTGGGCGACCTCATCTTCAAGCCGCGCGGCCAGTGGCACACGTTTTGGAATGCAGGTGATGTGCCCGCCCGGATTCTCGAGATCATCTCGCCTGCCGGCTTTGAAAAGTTCTTCGACAAGGTCACCGATCTGGCAGGTCGCGGTGAGCTTGACCCGGCCAGGATGGTGGCGCTCGCGGCCGAATACGGAACCGAAGTCGACCTGAGCAGCGTCCCGGGACTGGTGAAAGCCCACGGGCTCACGTTTGCCATGGGGCCGCAGGAGTAGCAACTAAAGCCCGCCGTGCGCGCCCGGTTTGGGGCGCGTGCGGCGTTCGGCTCAAGTTCAGGAAGACGGTTCTAAAGGCCGAATCATCCGAACTGCCTCTTGGCGACGATGCTCCGCAGCCATGCGGTGAGCTCGGTCCCGGCGACCGAGTTGCGCTGAAAGATGGCCGACACCTGACCGTTGAGCGCGCTCCCTTTGCAGCGCAGTCATTGTCCGGCATCACCGGTAGGTCGCCCGAGACGACCAATTGGGCACGATGCCAACGCAACCAAATGGGCACGAATGGCGCGATCCACCGCGCCGGATGCGACCATCCGTGCCCGGATGGCGCAGTGCCGTCATTGCGGTCTCAGCTCAGGCCTTCTCGATGGTCACCACCCAGTTGATGCCGAACTTGTCCAGCAGGTAGCCGACCTCCGCGCCGGACGGCCGCTTCGCCAATGGCCCTTTGAGCTGACCGCCTTCAGCCAGGACGTGGAAGATTTTGGTGATGCGTTCTTTGTCCCTGCCGATCAGCGCAATCGCCAAGTTTTCACCGATCTTGGCCGGAAACTTCGGATGACCATCCGTGGCGACGATGAGAGCGCCGTCAGACTCGAGCCGCGCCTCCGTGATCCAGTCCCCGGGACCCGCCGGCTTGACTTCGCCTTGCTCAGTCATGGTCTGCAGCTCGACGCGACCGCCCAGCGCCTGTTGATAGAACTCCATCGCTTCACGGGCGCGGCCTTGCAAGTTGACATAAGGGCTCAACAGGATCTTGCTCATAAGTTCGATTTCGACCTCCTCGTGGAATAGGCATTTCCGCCCTTACTGGTAATGACGGAAGCCGGAGACGAAACGTGACCAGTGCGATCACCCGAGCGGTGCTCGCGACTCACGCGCCGGGCTAACATCGCGCCATGGCTCGACCCTCGATCTACGAGTTCGCCGGTGGGGAGCAGGCGTTCCTCGCGTTGGCGGCGGCCACACACGAGCGCTGTCTCCAGGACCCCGAGCTGAACCATCCCTTCGGGCATGGCGTCGGCCCGAATCATCTTGAGCACCTGGCAGCTTACTGGGCCGAAGTATTCGGCGGCCCGCCGCGTTATTCGAGGTCATTCGGCGGACACTCCGGCATGATCGGGATCCACGCCGGCCAGGGCGGCCCGGACGAGTTTGGGACCCGGTTCGCGGCTTGCTTCATGCACGCCCTGGACGATGCGCAGCTGCCCGATGACCCGAAGTTCCGCGACATCATGCGCCGGTTCATCGAGGCGGCTGCCGGCGAGGTCAACAGCTACTCGCCTGCCGGCACGCAGGTCGAGCCGGATCTGCCGATGCCGCGCTGGACCTGGGACGGACCGCAGCAGACGTAACCCCTCCGCCCGGGCGCCCGTTACCTCGGCAGATGGCGCGCATCAAGATGGTCGACGAGGCCGACGCCGCAGGGCCGCTGGCCGAGCTGTACGCCGCAGCGAAGTCACGCAGCGTGGCCAAGGTCGTGCCGGACATCCTCCGCACGATGAGCCTGCGGCCGGATTTCCTGACCGCGATCGACAGCGCTTCGAGGCTCCACTTCAGCGACGGAGCGCTGACGCGGGCCCAGCACGAGATGATCGCTTCGTATGTCTCGGCGCTGAACCGCTGCCGTTATTGACTCAGCTCCCATAGCTGGTTCCTGCAGTTGCAGGGCAAGTCGTACGGGGAGGTCGCGCAAGCGCTGCGCGACGGCGACCTCGACGCCGCCGGGCTGGATCAGGCTCATCGCCTGCTGCTCGACTTCGTCGAGACCATAACCAGGCATGCGTATCGGGTCACCGACGAGCAGGTCCAGCGGCTACGCGACGCGGGGTGGACCGACGAGCAGATCGCTGAAGCTGCCTACGACGCTGCGCTGTTCAACCTTTTCGTGCGGCTCGCCGACACGTTCGGCATCGAGCCGCCCGCGGTCTACGAGCCGGACGGCATCCCTGCCGCCGCTAGGCCGGAGCGAGATCGGTGAAGTCTGCGTTGATCACGTCGTGGTTGAGGTTGCCGTCCTTGGCGCCGCCGAGACCCCAGCTCTTCGTGTAGGGCTGCGTCTGCTGGGATAGAACCTTCCCTGCGGAGTCGCGGGTGATCAGCGTAGTCGTGCCGTGAAGCGACACACCGATCAACCGGCGCGCCTGGGTGCTGAACTTCGGCAGGAACAGGGAAAGCTGAACCCGGTCGAAGCTGTATGTCTTCTGGACGAACTTCCCACCCGCGACGTCCTGGGTGATCACGTCCGTAAACTCCGTCAGCCCGTCGCCGTCGGCGCCCTCTTCCGCCAGCTTCAAATCGTGCGCGCGACGTGCTTCCGACTCGATGAGCAGGTCGAGCACGGCGTCGTGCGCCCACTTGTCGGCGGTCTGCTGGTTGACCGACGGGTCGAACGCCGGCACGTTCGAGGGGACGCTTACCGGGGGGATCGGAGGCAGGACCCAGACGCGCGCTGAGGCCGAAACCGGTCCGGACTGGCTGCCGGAAGGAAGCGCGGTGCCAGCGGTCAAGGTCAGCCAGCTCGCATAGTCCGGCCCGGAGCCGACAACGAGCGCGAGCTTGGGCGTCGAACCGTCCGGCAGCTCGGGAGCCGGCTCGGGACTGTGCGTCGAAAGCTGGGCGGACACGGGCAAGGCCGTGGCCAGCAGCAAGGTCGAGCCCAGCACCGCCGGCGCCGCCCAGCCCAGCCTCCGCACCACCGCCAGCCCACCGCCAGCCTGCTCCAAGGGCTCCAGCAGGCGAACCAGGGCGAAACGTCCGGCACACGCGAACACGAGGCTGGCCAGCAGCGCGGTCTTGGTCCAGAACTCGAGGGTCGTCGGGCCCAGGAGAAGCACCGACAGGATCGCGACGATCGCGCCGAACACGAACCTGCCGACCTGTCCTTCGGGCACAGTGCGAGGGTCGGGGACCATGAAGAACGCGAAGATCAAAACCTCGGGCGACGTGACCAGGATCTTCCATAGGTCTGTCCCGCAGAGGGCTGTTGCATGCCAGCTCGCGACCATGCAGTGGTCCGGCACCGGGGCCAGGGCGATCGCGACGCTGGCCGCGAAGGCGGCCATGTAGCCGGCCACGAGCCCGAGCAGCTTAAGCTCCCAGGCGATCAGCAAGCCTCCCCCGATGAGCACTGCGTAAGTCACGATCATCCACATCCCCATCGGGATCCACCACAGGTCCTGCGGCTCGGTGTATTGCGGTCCGAGCACAACGAAGGCCAGGACGAGCGCGATGTTGGAGGGGTTGAAGATGTGCCGTCCCTTCCAGCGGATGAGGTACTTCGTGGCCATGGCGAAGGCGACGACGCCGATGAAGATGTAAATCCCGTGCTTGCTCCACCATTGGCCGTGTATCGTGCCTGGGACCCTGAGGATGAAGGCGGTGCTGTTCCCGGTCAGCAGCCCGCTGGCCGGCCACATGATGGTCTTGTCCTTGAAGAATGCGACCCCGAACTCGATCAGCGCGCCGGTGACCAGGCAGGCCAGGATCTGGGCCACGGACAGCCGGAAATCGAGCACGGTCTGGCCGAGGACCTGGAGCGTGAGCAGGACCGCGGCCACATGAAGGCGTGGATCGCGAATGCTGGGCAGAAGGACCGGATACTCGCGACCGCGGATCCGGACGCTACGGCGCCTTGGAACCCCCCGGCGAAGCCCTTCGCCGGGGACGCTCAGCCCGCCCGGCGCCGGAGCGTCGATGGTCGCCATGGTCTGGTAACGGACATGGTAGGCGCGCCGTTACACAGGCAAACTCCCTTGCCAACACGAATCCTGGCCGCGGCGGCAGCCCTCCTCGCGCTTGCGGCGTGTGAGCCGGCTTTCGGCCTCGGCCTGCCGAGCGAAACCGCGCTGGAGGACGGGGCAGCCAACACGCTGACGCACGCGAAGACCTTTGGCATCACGGGCACATACTCGCTCGCCGGCAGCGTCCAGTGGACGATAGACCTACAGGTCGTCCGCCCAAGCACCGCGCACGCGATCGTCAGCACGAGCGACCAGAAGGTAGAGGCGGTGATCACGGGTGACCACGCGTACTTTCGGGGCCAGAAGTTTCTGGCCGCGCACATGGCCGGCGATCCGCAGTCGCAAAACCTGGCGAGAGCCGCCGGCAACAGCTGGTGGAAGGGTCCTCCCGGCTACATACCCGCGATGAAGGAATTCACGGACGGCGCCGCATTTCGCACCGCTTTTCTTGGCTCGGCAAACACGCACCGGACGGACCACCTATCGGTCGACGGCCAGGCTGCGGTGGGCCTGTCGGGCGTGAGGGCGGACATCTACATCGCCGCCGCGGCTCCCTTCCACCTCCTGCGCGTGCACCTCAAGAAGGACGTCGTGATCGATGCCATGTCAGATGTCGACTTCCATTACGGCGACTTCGATCGCGAGTTCGGGATCAACCCTCCCACCGACGTAATCGACTTCTCGAATCTCTCCACGCTCCCGCCCATCTATTCGGTCGTCTCCGTGGACACCTCGCGCTGCGGCGCGCCATGCTCGGTGTCGGCGCAGTTGAAGAACCTGGGCGGACAGATCGGCGCGTCCAGCCCCTCGACGGTCACATTCACGGCCACCGCCGCGGTTTCGGGAAGCGTTCTTGGATCGTGCCAGGCCACAGTCGCTCCAGATGTCGGCTACAACGGCACGACGTCGGTCTCGTGCGTGCTCAACCTGACATCACAGCCGGAAAACGGGACGGTGGTCACGGCGGCCGCAAACAACCCCGGTCGCAGCTGACGAGAACGCAGAAAAAGACCGACCGCGAGATCCCGATCGTCTGCCTTAAAGCCTCCTGAGAGCCGGACTCGGTAAATTCCGAGTAAATGAAGCGTTGGGTGGCCATGGCGGCTGTTGCCTTTGTGGTCACCGCTTGCGGACAAACGTCGTCCACCTCCAGCAAGACGCAGCCGCGCCACGTATTTCTGATCGTCATGGAAAACCACTCGGCCAACCAGGCGATGAGCGGCGCATTCACCGCATCGCTGGCGGCCAAGTACCGAGTCGCCGGGAACTACCGCGCCATCACACATCCAAGCGTGCCGAATTACCTCGCTCTCACGTCGGGTAAGACCTGGGGAGTGAGCGACGACAGCTACTATCCGCTGCCCGCCGAAGACCTCGGGACGCAGCTGACGAAGGCGGGCGTCAGCTGGCGCGCCTATATGGAAGGTATGGACAGTCGCGGCTGCCTGGACAGCCCGGTCCCATACGACCCCGGGCACAACCCATTTGCGTACTACGGCGGAGCGTGTCCGCCGAATGTGGTCCCGCTGACGAACCTGTCCGCCGACCTGGCGGGCACGACGCCGCTATTCGCATGGATTACGCCAGACATGTGTCACGACACGCACGACTGCTCCGTGTCGGTCGGTGACGACTGGTTGCGCACGCAGGCGGGGGAGATCACTGCCTCGAAAGCGTGGAAGGACAACGGGATTCTTTTCCTCGTGTGGGATGAGGACGATGGCAGCGCCGGCAACCACGTTCTCATGCTCGTGATCGCGCCCGGGATCAGCCACAAGACGAGTGCCACCGAGTACACGCACTACTCACTGCTGGCTACGATCGAGGATTTGATGGGGGTCGGACGCCTGGGTGCGGCGGCTCAAGCAACGCCGATGACAGACCTCATCAAGTAGCAACTCCTCCCCATTTGTGGGGAGGTGGCGGCGAAGCCGCCCAGGGGGCTGGGCCAGAGGGGCCACTACCTTATCTATGTGCCCTTGATCATCTGCGACGTCGGACCGCGCGATGGCTTGCAAAATGAGGCCAAAACACTGCAGCCGGCGGTGCGGGCCGAGTTGTGCGACCGACTCGCCGCGGCCGGACTGAAGCGCATGGAAGCCGCGAGCTTCGTCAACCCCAAGCTCGTGCCGCAGATGGCGGGGGCGGAAGAGGTCATGGCGGCCATGCGCCGCAAGCCAGACACCGTGTACGCGGGCCTGGTGCTGAATGAGAAGGGATACGAGCGCGCGGTGGCTGCGGGCGTCGACGAGATCCACTACGCCTTGGCCGCAGCAGATGAGTTCGGACGGCGCAACCAGAACGCCACAACAGACGAAGGGCTGAAGACCGCGCTGGCGCTGGTCGCACGGGCCCGGAGCGACCGGATGCCGGTTACGGTGACGGTCAGCGTCGCGTTCGGCAGCCCCTTCGACGGACCCGTCCCGGCGGCGCGCGTGCTGCAGATCGTCGAGGGCCTCATGGTCATTCCTCCAGACGAGATCTGTCTTGCGGACACCATCGGCGTGGGGGTGCCGTCCCAGGTGCATGAGCTTGTCCGTGGCGCCAGGGCGACCGGCGCCGCCGTCGGCGCCCACTTTCACAACACACGCAACACCGGATACGCCAACGCCGTCGCGGCGCTGGAGGAGGGCGTCGTCTCGCTGGACGCGTCCGTCGGAGGCGCCGGCGGCTGTCCGTTCGCACCCAACGCGACCGGCAACATCGCTACCGAGGACCTCGTCTATATGCTGCGCGGCCTCGGCGTGGAGACCGGCATCGATCTCGACGCCTTGATCGCCACGTCGCGCTGGCTTGGGGCGCAGCTGGGCAAGGAGCTGCCCGGGATGCTTGCGCGCGCAGGGGACTACCCTGTGCGCGATGCCTAAGCTCGCGACCCCACATCGGGTGGCGGTCGTCCAGCACCCGCCGGTCACGCTTCATCGGCGCCAGACCCTCGAGCGCGGCGTGAGGCTCATCGAGGAGGCGGCGACAAAGGGCGCACGGCTGATTTCGTTTCCCGAAACCTGGGTCCCGGGCTACCCGGAATGGCTCTGGCGACTGCGGCCGGGCGGCGACTACGAACTGACGGCCGAGATCCACAAGCGGCTGATCGAGAACTCGGTGGACCTGAAGGCCGGCGACCTGAAGCCGATCCAGGCCGCGGCCAAGCGGCTGAAGGTGACCGTATCCATGGGCGTCCACGAGCGCGACGGCGAGTACAGCCGCGGCACGCTCTACAACACGGTCGTCTTGATCGGACCGGACGGCGCGGTGCTGAACCGCCACCGCAAGCTCATGCCTACGAATCCGGAGCGGATGGTGTGGGGGATGGGCGACGCGAGCGGCCTGCGTGTCAGCGAGACCCCAATGGGCCGGATTGGGAGTCTTATCTGCTGGGAGAACTACATGCCGCTGGTGCGGTTCACGCTCTTCGCGCAGGGCTGCGAGATCTACGTCGCTCCGACGTGGGCTGAGGGCGATACATGGATCTCGACGATGCGCCACATCGCCGCCGAAGGACGCTGTTGGGTGCTGAGCAACGGCTGCGCGATGCGCGGCCTAGACATCCCGAAGGATTTTCCTGAGCGGGCAAAGCTGTTCCCGGACCTCGACAGCTGGTTCAATGCAGGCGACTCGTTGGTCGTCGACCCAAGGGGCAGTATCGTGGCGGGACCGCTGCACGAGCAGCATGGCATCGTCTACGCGGACTGCGACCCAACCGTTTCGTCAGCCGCGAAGCGAACGCTCGATGTCGCCGGCCACTACGGGAGGCCGGATCTCTTCAGGCTCGAAGTGAAGCGCGACGCATTGACGCCGGTCGAGTTCGGTTAGCGGCGCGCGGCGTGTAACCCGTAGAGCGCGCTGTACTTTTGCTGTACGTAGCTGATCCACGGCCCGGCGGTGAGCGGCCGGCCGGTCGCTCGTTCGAGCAGCTCGTTCGGGGTGAACTTGCGTCCGTGCTGGTGCACGTTTCGGCGCAGCCACCCGAGCAGCGCCGAGAACTGGCCCTGCTCGATCTGCGCGTCGAGGTCACGAATGTCGGCGCGGACCTTCTCCATGAGCTGGGCGCCGACCAGGTTTCCGATCGTGTAACCGGGAAATATGCCGAAGCTCACGTATGACCAGTGGATGTCCTGCAGCACGCCCTCCCGGTCGTTGGGTACGTCGATTCCGAGGTACGACTTGAACCGCGTGTTCCACGCCTCAGGCAAGTCTTTGACCTTGAGCGCGCCTTCGAGCAGCTCGTTCTCGAGCTCGAAGCGGATGAGGATGTGCATGTTGTACGTGACCTCGTCCGCCTCGACGCGAATCAGGGACGGATACGCACGGTTGACGGCACGGTAGAAGGCCTCGGCTTCGATGCCTCGCAGTGGTTCGGGAAAGACAGCCCTGAGACTCGGATAGAAGTGACGCCAGAACGGCAGGCCCCGTCCCACGAGGTTTTCCCAGAGACGCGACTGTGACTCGTGCACGCCGGGCGACGCGCCGTCCCACAGGGGAGTGCGATCGATCGCGCGCGCGATGCCCTGGTTGTACATGGCATGTCCCGCCTCGTGAACAAGTCCGAAGAAGCACTCGTTGAAGAAGTCGCGTGAGACGCGCGTCGTGATGCGAACGTCGCCTGGACCGAAGGATGACTCGAATGGATGCGTTGAGATGTCCTGGCGTCCGCGTTCCATGTCGTAGCCCAGACGCTTCACGACTTCGAGCGCGTACGAGATCTGCAGGTCGGGGTCGAAGCCGCGGTGCAAGACTTTGTCATCGACCGCGTCGGCGTGACGCGCGATGTCGGCCACCAGCGGAACGATGGCTTGCTTGAGCTCGGCGAAAATTCCCTCGAGCTCGGCCGTCGTCATGCCGGGCTCGTTGCGGCCGAGCAAGGCGTCGTATGGACGGTCCTCGAAGCCGAGAGCGTCGGCGACCTTGCGGTTCAGCTCGACATTCTTCTCGAGGTACGGCGCGAAGAGGCTGAAGTTCTCTTCCTTCCGGGCCTCCTCCCAGACGGGCCGGGCTGTCGATCCCGCGCCGGCGATCTCCGCCACCAGGTCCGGCGACAGCTTGACTGACTGGTCGTAGTCGCGGCGCGAAACGCGGACCAGGCTGGCGTCGTCGGAGTCGAATGGCCTTCCCGAGAGGTCTTCTTCGAGCTCGCCGATCAGGCGGCCGACCTGGTCGGAGGTGAACCGGACGTGGGACAGTCGCAACAGCGTGGAAAGCTGTTCCGCTCGCGACTGGACGCCGCCGCGAGGCATGTACGTTTCCTGATCCCACTCGAGCAGCAGAGCAGCCCGGTTGAGATCGGTGACCTCGGCCAGGATTCCCTTGAGCTCTTGCAGCTTGTCGTTAGTGTTAGCCACGACCCCTCCGGGTATTCTCCCGAAAGCGCGTGCCGCCCCGCTAGCTCAGTGGATAGAGCATCTGTCTTCTAAACAGAGGGTCTGAGGTTCGAATCCTCAGCGGGGCACTTTTTGGACCTCAGCGAAGAGCTCGACCTCGGAACAGTGCCGCTTGCGTCACCGCCACGCCGAAGATGGCCAGGCCTGCGATCGTCCAGAGGCCAGGAAAGACAAGAGCACAAGGGCTGCTGATGAGGACCAGCTCCGCCGCGCCTGCCAGCGCGGCGATTCCCCAGCGGTGTTGCTCGATCGCCTTCAGCACAAGGACCAGGGTCAGCGGCAGCATCGGAATGAACTGGTAGGTGTACACGTCGCCCGGGACCAGCGCCCCCAGCGCGAAGGCCGCCGACATTGAATATGGCTGTGCCCATCCGCTCCGCCATGCGGCCCAAACGGTGGCGCCGAACAGGGTCGCAACGGTCAGATAGGTCAGCAGCTGAGCCAACCACGGCAGGTGCCATGGAACCAGGGTCACCTCCTTCCAGACTCCCGAGCTGTTGATCATCGAGAAGCTGGCTCCCCCGACCAGTCGTGAGAAGAGCAGCGGTGTCGAGTTCTGGAAGCAGTCGCGAGTCGCTGCGGCGTTGCCCACCGAGACCGGAATCAGGACCTTGGTCAGATATTGAAATGGGCTGCCGAACGGGATGAACGTCGCGAGCAGCGCGGCTGTCGCCGTCGCGACCAGGGCGATCGTAAAACGCAACCACTGACGCGGAGCTATCGAGAGAGCCATGGCCGCCGGATAGAACTTGATGGAGGTTCCAAGGCCTGTCAGCACGCCAGCCCAGGCCGGGTGGCGCCGGACGCTGTCCAAGTGGCGCGTGGCGGCGCGATGGCTCGGTAGACCAATACCAATCCAGCCACGGCCATCAGCGCGTTCGTCCCGACCCACGCCCACACATCGACTGGCGGTGGCAGTACGGTGAATGGAATCGCGATGACGATCTGAGGAGGAGGCCAGGTGATGACCCACGTCCGGCCGGCGGCGATCTCAGCCGCCGAATGGGCATAGATTCCACCGGGGTTGGACAGTGCCTGGCGACCCGCGTCGATGAATGCGTAAGCATCAGCGGCAGAAGGGAGGAACACGGGAAGGTCGGCCAACACTCTCTGGACCGCGACGAGGCCGACGATGCCCCAGAGCAGGCGCCGGTCCCCCAGGACCTTGGCCGCAGCTGACTGCAGCTTGGGAGAGCGCGGGCTGAGCCGGCTGATTGCCTCAGCAAACATGGCCGCCGAGTGTAAGCCCAGCACGCATATTCTGGCTCTCGTGAAACAAGCCGAGATTCCGACTCCGTCCGGCGACGTCCTCAAGCGGTTGGCCGGCATCGCGGTACAGGTGGAGGAGTTGCTGGCCGCCGATCAACCCGCGGGCAAGGCGCCGGTCGGTCTCACGCGGATCAAGAACGACCGACGCCGCTCGATGGAGCAGATCCTTGTCCTGCTTGCGGACTCGGAGCTGAAGAGCTACCTGGCCGAGGTGCGGGCCCTCGTCAGCTAGGCGGTGCGGCGGCTGTCCAGCGAGTCGATGAAATCGCGATAGCTGCGCATCACAAGGCGCAGCCTCTCCGTGTCGGCATTGTTCTCCATGTCGCCGTGCATCCGCTTGACGTGCTCGTGCATCGATTTGGCCATGTGGTCGACGGCCTCCTCGATGAGCCGCTCCGCCTTCTGGACGGCGGCGCGTGGCTCCTCTATGAACTCCGCCTGGATGTCGGCCAGCCGCTGCCGGAACTGACTCACCTCGGGCCAGAAATCGATCTGTCCATCGGTTTGCCTTATCGGCTCGTCGGGCTGCGGTTGAGGCCGAATCGACCGATCCATCTCAACAGGTTCTGTGCGGCCCATCACCTCTGGGTTTGTCCGCATCGACTCCGTTTCGGTTCGCCGAAGATCCGCGGATCCTCGCTCGCTCTGTGCGTCACCCATCACGCCACCTCCCTGCGAGAAGTCTTCCTTGCGCTGGACGGGCTTCCGATGCCGTCCTCGACCATGCGCTTGTAGCGGACCATCGCTTTGCGCATGCCTTCGGTCCCCTGCCGTCCCTCGTCACTGGATGCAGCCGCTCTCGCGCGGCGGAGATCCTCGGGCACGCTTCGCTCGTCGCGGAGCGTGGCTCCACGTTCGCCCAGCATCCTCACCACTATGCGGTCGGCCTCCCGCACCGCCGCACTCGGATCATCGATGAACTGGGTCTCAACCCCGTGCCACGATCGCGAATAGCGATCACGCGATTCATCGGACAGCTGACGCAATCGTGATCTTCGGCTCATCGCGAACGCGAGCACGATTCCGCAAAGGATCACGATTGCGGCGACGACCATGATTGCCGCCTGGCTCAATTCAATTACCTCCTACAAGGGAAACGGGAGAGGCCGGGTGCTTACTCGCGAAGTCGCGTTACGGTAAAGACATGTCGAGTGACGCGCGCAGGCCGCAGATCCCGACCGATATGAAGGCGTTCAACACCAAGGTGATCGAGGAGTTCCGCGCGAACCACGGTGAGCTGAGCGGGCAGATGGCCGGCCGTCAGATCATGCTGCTGACGACGACCGGTGCGAAGTCAGGCGAACAACGCACCACGGTGGTCGGCTACCGGCCATACGGTGACCATCTCGCCGTCATCGCATCGAACAACGGCGCGGACACACCGCCGTCGTGGTTCTTCAATCTGCGCGCAAATCCGGTCGCGACGGTAGAGGTGGGACCGAACAGGTTCCAGGTGAAGGCCCGGGTCGCCGATCCTGACGAGCGGCCGCGGCTGGGAGCAATCATCGACTACCTCGAGCGCCAGCAAGCGCTGACTTCGCGCCAGATTCCGATCGTCGTCCTCGAGCGGATCTAGCGCCTCTTGGTCGGCTTGCGTCTGGGTGCCGCCTTTGGCTTTGGTTTCGGCTTCGCCTTCGCCGCCGGCTTTGCCTTTGGTGCCGGGGACACGAGGGTCTTGGCCAGATCCTCGATGCGCGACTTGCCGAGGTTGGCCTTCATCACCCATGCGACGTCCTTGTCCTGCGAGCGGATCCACTTCTCGAGGTACGGCTTTGCGTTTTGCGGCGCTGCGGCCGCGGCCACGCTCCATCCGTAACCCAGGGCCTGGCGAAGCACCTGGAACCCGTCATTGCGTCGATCGCTCGGCGCGGCGAGCGACAGCCCACGCGTGATCTGATCCAGGGTCGCGAGCACCTCGACCACGTCCCGGTTGTTCTTGAGCAGCGCCGGCTCACATAGCCCGGCGATGACGGCGCGCTGCACGTACCAATCACCCCGAGACCAAACTCTCATTTCGGCCATGAGCTTCGGCATGCTTTCCCGACCGAGGCGCTGCAGGGCGATCGCCACGCCCTCGCGCACGCGCCATCGAGGATCGGATGACAGCTCGCGCAGCCACGTCATGACCGTCTCCGGCTCCAGCAGCGCGATCCGGCCGAGGCCGGCCGTCCCGCACAGGGCCAGGAACTCGTCGCGCGATGCGGACAGTCGCCACAGGCGGTCCGCGTCACCCTCCTCAACGACAGCCGCCACCAGCTCCAGATTGGCTCGCGGCCCGGGAAGACCGGAGTGCTTCTTGAGAAAAGGTTCCCAGTCCTTGAGCCCGCGCAGCTGGACGCGGTAAGCCTCGGCGCGCTCACCCATGCTGCACGCGATGCTAGCGGCCTGGCTGGTGGGAGGACTCGGTTAGACGAGAATTCGACCATGGATCTCGCGCGTTCCGAAGCGTTGAGTCGTGGCGTGCGCCTCGAGGTCGTAACGATCGCCTGGATGCTCGTCGAAGCAGCCGCCGCCCTGGGCGCCGGAATCGCCGCCCGCAGCGTGCTGCTGACCGCGTTCGGCGTCGACTCCGTGGTCGAGCTGTTGAGCGGGATCGTGCTGTACCGGCGGTTGTCCGGCGAGTCGAACCGGGCTACGAGCATCGACGTCGAACAGCTGGAAAATCTCGCGACACGGATATCGGCCGTCTTGCTCGTGCTGCTGTGCACGTATGTCCTGCTGTCTTCGGTCGTCGGCATCTTCCTCGGCCTGATCCCTGACGGCTCCGTGGTGGGGATTGCTGTAAGTCTCGTGGCGGTGGTTGCCATGCCGCTGCTTGCGCGCGCCAAGCACCGCGTGAACCGGGTTGTCGACAGTCCATCGCTGCGAGCCGACATTGCGGAGACGGTGAGCTGCGCCTACCTGGCGGCCATCACCCTCGTGGGGTTGACCGTAAGCATGCTGACCGGCTGGTGGTGGGTGCAGTACATCGCCGCGGTGGCGCTGCTCGTCTGGTTGGTTCCCGAGGCACGCGAGGCGCTTCAACACTGGCGGGATAATGGGCCTGTTCGACGGCCGAACGGGGGAGAGGCGAAAGACGATGAGTGATCGTGGTCAGGACGTAAGCATGGACGCGCCGCAGCGCCGCCGAGACAATCGGCGGCTCATGCTCACACAGCTTCTGAAAAGCCCGGTGCTGAACCCGGCCGGGACGGAGGTCGGCCGCGTCGAAGACTTCATCGTCAAGCTCACGGAAGGCACTTACCCGCCGGTCACAGGCTTGAAGGTTCGTGTTGGTGCGGAGGATGTGTTCGTAGGCAAAGGGCTGATCGACAGCCTCGAGCCAGGCGGGGTTCGTCTGAACACTCACACCATCCGCACCGAAGCGTTTCAGCGCCGTCCCGGTGAGGTGCTGCTGGCGGCGGATGTGCTGGGCCACCACCTGGTCGACGTGAACAAGGGCCGGATCGTTCAGGCCCATGATCTAGTGCTCGCCCCGAGCGACGATGGCTGGTACCTCGCCGGCATCGATCGCAGCCCCCAGGCGATGCTGCGCCGGCTGCTTCCACGACGCGGCCGGCCCGACCTGCGCCGCCACGCAATCCTGGACTGGAAAGACGTCCAGCCTTTCGTCGGCCACGTGCCCACGGCCAAGCTCCTGATGCCACTTC
>VBEF01000099.1 GCA_005881275.1 Chloroflexota bacterium | reverse complement strand
CCATCCGGGTCAGCGACGTAACGCCGCGCCGCACATGGCGGCGCCGGCTGCTCACGCTCGCCGCGATCATCGGCCCGGGACTCATCGTGATGGTCGGCGACAACGATGCCGGCGGTGTGGCCACCTATGCGCAGGCCGGCCAGGATTTCGGTTACTCGCTCCTCTGGACCCTGATCTTGCTGATCCCGGTCCTCATCGTCAACCAGGAGATGGTTGTGCGGTTGGGCGCGGTCACCGGGGTCGGCTACGCGAAGCTCATCAGCGAGCGGTTCGGCCGCTTCTGGGGCTGGTACTCGGTCGCGGGAATCTTCCTCCTCAACTTCCTGACCATCAGCACGGAGTTCATGGGCATCAGCCTCGCCGGCGAGTACTTCCGATTGAGCCCCGTGCTTGTGGTGCCGATCGCGGCCGCGCTTCTCATCGGCATCACGGTCAGCGGTAACTTCCGGCGCTGGGAGCGGGCAATGTTCGTGTTCCTCTTCGCGAGCCTTCTCGTTCTACCGTTGGCGGTCCTCAGCCATCCTGATCCTGGCGCCGCGCTCAGGGGATTTCTCGTTCCCGGCGTGGAGGGGGGGCTCACTTCCAACTCGGCGCTCCTCATCGTCGCGGTCGTCGGCACGACGGTCGCGCCATGGCAGCTGTTTTTCCAGCAATCCAACGTGATCGACAAACGCATCACGCCGCGCTGGCTGGAGTACGAGAAGGCGGACACCGCGCTCGGGGCTCTCGTCGTGGTGATCGGCGCGGCCGCGATCATGATGGCCACGGCATCCGCTTTTACCGGCACATCTGAGTTCGGCCATTATCAGGACGCTCTTCACGTTGCCCGCGGCCTGGCCTCTCACATCTCTCCGATCGCGGGCACGATCCTTGCCCTGCTGCTGTTCGATGCCTCGATCGTCGGCGCGTCGGCGGTTACGCTCGCGACCTCTTACGCGTTCGGAGACATGTTCGGCGTACGGCACTCCCTGCACAGAGGCGTGCGCGAGGCAAAACTCTTCTACGCCTCCTACGCAGGCATGGTCGCGCTGGCCGCAGCAATCGTGCTCATCCCGCACGCGCCGCTAGGGCTGATCACCACGGCCGTGCAGGCGCTCGCAGGGATCATGCTGCCGAGCGCGACCGTTTTCGCCGTGCTGCTTTGCAACGACCGCGCCGTGCTGGGCCCCTGGGTGAACAGGCCCTGGCTCAACGCTGTTGCCGCAGTCATCGTTGGCGCGCTGCTGGTCCTCTCGCTGATCCTCGTCGTCTCGACGGCAATTCCTTCGGTTGATGTCACGGCGCTGCTCGTCGTGCTGGGCTCGCTTGCCGCGGGGGTCGTTGTCGCGGGAGGCGTCTGGTCATGGTTCAACCGCCGGGGCGCGGAGCCAGAGCCGCAGATCTCGCGCGAGGAGCGGGAGAACTGGCGCATGCCGGCCCTGGTTCTGCTCGAGAGACCTACCTGGTCCGGTCCCCGTAGGGTCGCGATGTACGCGCTCGCCGGTTATCTCGTCCTGTCGATCATCCTCCTGGCGATCAAGGCGATTGAACTCGCGATGCAGCGATAGCAGCCGTTCCTTGAGGACCGTTAACAGCGCACTTACAAAGGGATACCGGCCCAAAGGTTAGAATCCAGGCCCGTGCCTTTCGGCTCAAGACCGGGGCACCGCGCCAGGGCATCACGCCGGCGGCTTAGCCCATTACGCACCATCGTTCTCGTTGTCCTTGCCATCGCGCTGTCGTCGGTGGCGGGCGGCTTCGCGTATTTCATCCCCGCCGCGCAAACGGCTCTGGAAGCGACCGGCCAGGTGATCCACGTCACCCCCTCGCCGTCGACGCTCCTTTCACCTACCACGTCGAGCTCGCCGTCGTCCGCCCCGATCACAGGCGCGTTCACGGTGCTGCTGCTCGGCTCCGATGACGACTCCAAGTTCAGCGCCGATCACGTCCTGACCCAATCGATGATCCTCGTCAGGGTCATCCCGTCGACGAGGGACGTGACCATCCTTTCCATTCCGCGCGACCTTTATGTGCACCTCTCGACGGGGGGTTTCGGAAAGATCGACGGTGCCTATTCCTACGGCGGCCCTGGCGCAGCCATCGCCACCGTCGAGCAGGATTTCGGGGTCCACATCGACGACTACATCTGGGTCGGCCTTTTGGGCCTGGTCAAGCTGATCGACGCCATCGGAGGGATCGACGTTGTGACCAGCAACCCGGTGCTGGACGACTTCTACCCGGCGGACATCTACGGCGGATCGCCGTACGGCTACGAACGTGTCGCTGTGCTCGCGGGACCGCAACACCTCGACGGTCGCCACGCGATGCAATACGTCCGCTCCCGCCATGGCGACCTGCAGAGCGACTTTGGCCGCTCGCAGCGGCAGCAGCAGGTCCTCATGGCCATTCGGCAAAAGGCAAAGCAGATGACACCCGAAGACCTACCCGCGATGTCGGCCGCCATCGGCGGCGAGCTGAAAACAAGCATCGGGCTGCCTAAGGTCTCGCAGCTACTGCCACTCGCCGCCAGCATCGACAATCCGGATCAGATCCGCCAGATCGTTCTGCTTCCGCCCTACACGCATGGTGGTGGCCCGGACGGAAGCATCATCGCGGACTGGAATCGGATCCTGCCCCTGGTGCACCAGTTCTTCCCGTGATCGCGAAATTTGTTCTCGGCGCCGTTCTAGTTGTCGTGATGTTCGTCTGCGCCACGACCTCATACCTCTACCTTGGGAGCAAGCAGTCGAAGGTCACAGCACCGGCGCAGAAGCCCACGGCAGCGACACCGCGTGCTCAGGCCCTGACGCTGCCTGGCACGCTCTACATGACCCAGTC
Organism: Chloroflexota bacterium; assembly: GCA_005881275.1. GTDB lineage: Bacteria > Chloroflexota > Dormibacteria > Dormibacterales > Dormibacteraceae > 40CM-4-65-16. The sequence continues at coordinate 9,402 of VBEF01000099.1, read as the reverse complement.
CGGCGCGATATACAGCCTGAGCGCGGGCCGCTTCCACCAGCTGACGCCGGAAGGGGGATGGAGCCAGCCCGCCGCGACACCGGATGGCAACAATCTCATCGCGGTTAAGAACGGCGGCTTTTTCTCCGATGTCTACGTGCTGAACCGTTTCGGCACCGTGACGCGCCAGCTGACGAGCAATCGGGGAAGGATCGGCATGAACGATCCAAGCTCCAATCATTGGTCGTTCTATCCACGGCTGAGCCCGGACGGTCAGACCCTGTGGACGAGCTACGACGGCAACAAGTGCACCGGTTGCCTCGTGATCATGTTCGACATCTGGGCCATGCCCATCAACGGCACCATGCGGCAGGCGCGGCTGTGGACAAGTTCAAACCTCGGTACCGGCGGCGATGTTCAGCCGCTCCCGGTCCGGCAGGGCGGCGTCATCTATACGAAGTACAACTACGACGACCAGGGGCGGCTGACCGGGCAGCTCTGGTACACGAGCCGCGCGGGATCCGCCGGACGGGCGCTGACGAGTCAGGCCGAGGATTGCAGGACTCCGGCGCTTTCGCCGGATGGCGGCCAGCTGGCGATGATCTGCACCTACGAGAAACAGGTGTCGTACCTGACGCTCGCCTCATGGAACGGATCAAGCCTTGGCCCCAGGAAGGCTTTGATCACGGACCAGCTCGTCGCCCAGCCCACGTGGGCCCCAGACGGCTCCGGCATCGCCTACCTCGCGCCGGCCGCCGGTGGGGGCGAGTTCCAGCTCTGGTGGCTGCCCCAGGCCGCCTACGCGCCGCCGCCACCGAGCCCGCCGCCGCCGCCGACGCCGGGTGGCCCGCACAACGGGCCCCTGCCCAGCCCTTCGCCGCCTCCGCCAACGCCACCGGTCAAGCCGATCCAGGTCACGACCAACAATGGCTTTGACGCGACCTCCCCGATGGCCTGGCTCGGTTAACCGGGCTGGTCAGTCCCTAGCCGGCGGCCTGAGCTAGCAGCCGAGCCGGCCGGGACCACGGTCCAGCACGGGCTCCGTGTTGGAGGCCTTCGCCTGGGCCGAGGTGATGAAGCCGTCCGACAACATGGCCGCCAGCACCTGCGCGCGCCTCAGCCGTGCCGCCTCCGGGTTGACTGTGGGGTCGTAGAAGGACGGCGCCTGCGTCACGCCCGCGAGAAGCGCGTACTGGGCGATCGACAGGCCGTGCAGCGGAGCGCGGTAGTACGCGCAGGCGGCTTCAGTCACCCCGCGGTGACCGAATCCCGTCGTGATGATGCTGAGGTAGTCGGCCATGATCTGGTGCTTTGTCAGCACGCGTTCAGCTTTCAGCGCAAGCGCCAGGCCTTCGAGCTTGTTGTAACCGAGGTCTGAGCCACCCAGGTACACCTCCTTGACCAGCTGCTGCGTGATCGTCGAACCGCCCTGGCACAGACATACGTTCACCACGTCGTACAGCAGCGCTCGCGCGAGGCCGATCGAATCGACTCCGTGATGGGAGTAAAAGCGTTCATCTTCAGTGGCGATGACGGCATCGGCGAGCACAGGCGGTACCTCGTTCTCATTCAGGAGGATTACACCGTATGAATTGGCCAGCCGGCTGACCCGAGACTGGATGTCTGTCGCGTCGGGGCTCCAGACCCACAGCGTTGCGGCGCTGGGAGCGAAAAGCGCAATGGGCACCGCGATCGCAACGGCCACCCGGCCGACCCCTGCCGGCAGCCACCTCATCGCCCCCCGCCCATGATCCATACGAACGGACCAAAAAACGGCCCGTTACGCGCAGCTGATCTGAACGGCGCAAGTTCCATGGGAGAATTCCGTCCGCATGACGATCAAGTGGAAGGTTGCCCTGGTGGAAGATGACCGGCGCCTGGCGCGGGCCGTCGCCACCGGGCTGGGAGAGGAAGGCTATACCGTCCGCGCCGTGGAGTCGGCCGGGCGCGGGCTCGAGCTCGTCCGCCACTGGAACCCCGACGTCGTGCTTCTCGACCTGATGCTGCCCGACAACGAAGGCCCCGAGCTGTTCGAGGCCTTCCGGGCGGAGACTGACGCCGCGCTGGTTGGAATCAGCGCGCGCTCATCCGTCAGCGACCGCATCGCCGGGTTGAAGCTCGGCGCGGACGATTACGTCACCAAGCCTTTCGCACTCGAAGAGCTGATGGCCCGCGTCGAGGCTGTGATCCGGCGCCATCGCGGTAAAGGTGGTTCCCGTTTGGCCGGGGGCGATGTCGTCGTCGATCTCAGCGAAGGTCGCGCCACCCGCGGCGACCGCGAGCTCGGCCTCACCGGCATCGAGTTCCGCATTTTGGCCGCCCTGATGCGCAGCAGCGGCCAGCTCGTCACTTACGCGCAGCTGGCGGAAGCGGTGTGGGCCGTGACGACGGGTCCGGAATCCAACTCGCTCGAGGTGCACATCTCGCGCATCAGGCAAAAGCTGGAACAGGATGGGGGTTCGAGGTTGATCCAGACAGTCCGCGGTCTCGGTTACAGGTTCAGCGCGGAGCAAGGGCAATAAAGGGAGTAGGGAGCGCAGGCAGATGAAAGTCAGGAACATCGCGTTAGGAAGCTTGCTTGCCGGGGCGCTGGCGGTTGCCGGCTCTGGAGCCGCATCGGCCAACATGACATGGTGCGTATCCGACCCGCCGATCCAGATCGTCACGCCGGGGGGCCACACCATGGTGGTCAACAACCTCGTTTACCTGCCGCCGCAGGCCCTCCACCTGAAGAACCTGATCACCGATGACGCGACCGCCGTCAGCAACGGCCATGGCGGCACTTTGATCACGGTGCACGTTCACGTGCCTTCGAGCGTCGGCCGCGCGCACGTGGTCTCGTCTGCCAACCGCTTTCAGGTGAGCACGCAGCAAGACGGGGAGGCCACGATCACGCTCTACCTGGACGTACCGCTGACCTGAGCACAGTGGCCCCAACCTTCACGACCTTCGCCAGGCCGCTGAAGGCTGTCGTGATAGGTGTGCCTTCCGCCGGCGTGGCGCTGGCCGTTGTGGCGGCGGCGGTGGGCGGCTTCGGCGCAGTTCAGCCCTGGCGCTGGCTGATCATGCCGGCTTGTCTGGCCGGAGTCGTGCTGGCGGAGAAATATCCGGTCAAGATCGGTCCTGAGCAGAAGGTGAACCTCGGCGCCCTGCCGTGCATCCTGGCGGCGCTTCTCCTGCCGCCGGCGATCGGGCCGGCCACCGCGGCGCTTAGCGTGCTGGTGGGCAACCGGGCGACAGGCAGGACATGGCCCGAGAGTGTGCTCAACGGCGGCAATACGCTTGTCGGAGTGGCGATCGCCTCTCTGATTGGACCGCTCCGCGCCGATATCGACATCGAGGAGGACCTCCGGGCCACGGCGGCGGCGTTCCTCTACGTAGCGCTCAACGTGAGCCTCGCCGTCCTGCCGGCCGCCCTGCACAGTGGAAAGCCTTACCTCACTCTGCTGAAGAATGCGGCGTCGGCCACCTGGCCGGCTTCGCTGACCCTCGCCGCATGCGGCGTGAGCATCGCCATCCTTGCGGTCGAGGCGCCGCTCGCGGCACCGCTGCCGCTGATCGTGCTTCCGATGATCTACCGCATGAACCGCGCCATCGAAGCGCAGGCCAAGGCCAACGAGCAGCTGGCCGGGGTCCTGGCCGCCCAGAGGCGTTTCCTGACCGACGTTTCGCACCAGGTGGCCACGCCGCTGGCGACGATCATGACGAACCTGTCGATCCTGCGCCGGGCAAGCCGCGGCGGTGCGACGAGCGAGACGGTCGCTGACAGCGTCGCCGAGGCCGAGCGCATGAAGCGAATGCTCGGCCGCCTGCGGGCGCTCGCCCATGCCGATGAGGACGTGCCGCTGCGCCGCGAGCTGGTCGACCTCGCCGAGCTGACCGCCGATGTCGTGCGCGCCTTCACAGCGCAGGCGGCGACAACCGGCGTCGGACTCGTCACCGAGGTCGGCGCACCATCGAGCGTCAACGCCGACAAGGACCTGCTCCGCGAGGCGGTCGCCAACCTCGTCGACAACGCGGTGCGGGTGAGCCCACCCGGGGCCATGGTCCGGCTCACGGTGGATCGGGGTTCGGCAGGCCCGGTGATCGCCGTGGCCGATACAGGGCCAGGCATCGAAGAAGATCGCCTGCCGCGTTTGTTCGAGCGATTTCAGCGCAGCGATTCGGGCAGCGGCCTGGGACTTGCGATCGCGAGGCGGGTCGTCGAGCGGCACGGCGGGACCATCCGGGTCAAGACCGAGCGCGGCGCTGGCAGCACCTTCACGATCGAGCTGCCTCCCGGCTAACGTAAGAGGCGCCACCGATGTCGGTGATCGCGACTTCTAATGGGGATCGTCGCGCGAATTGCTCTAACTTACGCCCGTGGCCATGATCGTCTGTCCGCAGCCGCAGGCGGCGGAGATCGGCCTCGACGTGATGCGGCGTGGCGGCAACGCGGTCGATGCCGCGGTGACGTGCGCATTCGTGCAGGGCGTCATCGATCCACAGATGTGCGGCCTCGGCGGGTGCGGCGCGATGCTCGTGCACAGTCCGCAATCCGGAGAGGCGCTCATCGAGTTTTACGCGACGGCCGGGTCACGCGTCCGCGAGGACCAATGGGAATCGATGTTCATTCGCGAAGCCGCCGATCGCTACGGATACGTCCTCGACGGCCGGGTCAACGACGTCGGTTACCAGGCGGTGGCGGTGCCGGGTACCGTCGCTGGTCTTCACGAGGCGCTCACCAGGTTCGGTTCGATCTCGTGGGAGGAGGCGATCGAACCGGCGATCCCGCTGGCTCGACATGGCTTCCCTGTCCCCGGATTCGTGCACGGTTACTGGACGACCGACTACGGGCCGGATGTCGTGCCCAACGCCCAACGCATCCAGGCGACTCCGGCCGCGAAGGCCATCTACACGCACGACGGCCGGCTGTACGCGATCGGCGAGGTCATGGTCCAGGCCGACCTGGCGCGCACGCTGGAGAGGCTGGCGACCGGAGGTCCTGACGCGTTTTACCGCGGCGAGATCGCTGAGGAGATCGCTTCGGACTTCGAGGCCAACGACGGCTTCATCACCCGGGATGACCTGGCGAGCTACCGGGTCACAGTCACCGAGCCGATTCGGGGCACGTATCGGGACCTGCACGTCGCGGCGGCGGGTCCGCCTGCCGGAGGGTTGACGCTGCTGCAGATGCTGAACTTCCTCGAAGGCTTCGACATGGGCGAGCACGGGTGGCCCAGCAGCGAAGCCGCACGACTGCTCGTCGAGGCGATGGCGTGGGCGGTCGCCGACCGCGACCTGCACATCGCAGACCCGCGATTCGTCGAGATTCCGACCGGCGCCCTGGCCGATAAGCAGTACGCCGCCAAAGCCCGGGCGGCAATGGCCGGCGCGCAGCGTGTGCAGGACCGTCAGGACACAACGCATGTGTGCGTCGTCGACGACGCCGGCAACGCGGTCTCGCTGTCCCACACCCTGGGTTCCGCGAGCGGCGTCGTCACGCCAGGGCTGGGCTTTGGCTTCAACGACTACATGAACTGCTTCGATCCCCGCCCGGGACGCCCCAACTCGATCCGTCCCGGCAAGACTCGAGTGACGATGATGACCCCCACGATGGTGTTCGACGGGCGCAAGCTTCGCGCGTGCGTCGGCGCGCCTGGGGGAACCAAGATCGTCACCGCCATCCTCCAGGTGCTCGTCAACGTGCTCGATCACGAGATGTCCGCCGTGGAGGCGGTCAGCGCGCCGCGCGTTGATTTCCAGGGCGACGTGGTGCAGGCGGAGGCTCGCATTCCGCGTGCGGTGTGCGATGGGCTCGAGCGGTCGGGTTATGTGGTGAACCGCCGCACGCTCAACTACGACTCCTACTTCGCGCGGCCGCAGGTGATCGTCGTGGAGAAGGACGGCTACCTCTCCGGCGCATCAGACCCGCGCAAGGACGGCGGCGCCGCCTTCGATACGGAGACGAAGTGAACTTCAAGGATCGAGTGGTGTTGATCACAGGAGGTGGCCGTGGCATCGGCGCCGCGAGCGCGGAGCGATTCGCCCAGGACGGCGCGCAGGTCGTCGTGTCGGACATGGACCTCGAACCGGCCGAGGAGGTGGCGAAGCCGATCCGCGGCTTGGCCCTGGCGTGCGATGTCACCGACCGCGAAGAGGTCGACGCCATGGTCTGGGACTCGGTGATCGACACGCACCTCAAGGGCACATTCCTCTGCGCTCGCGCGGCCCAAAAACCGATGGTCCAGCGGAGGTACGGCAAGATGATCTTCCTGTCGTCGACGTCTGCGCTCGGGAATCGCGGACAGACCAACTATTCGACGGCCAAGGCGGGTTTGCAGGGCATGGCGCGCACGCTGGCCATCGAGCTGGGTGCCTTCAACATCAACGTGAACGCCGTCGCGCCAGGGTTCGTCGAAACGCGCATGACGCGGGCCACGGCCGAGCGGATGGGGATCGATTTCGAAGCCTTCAAGGTCGGCGCCGCGTCCCAGATCCCTCTCGGCCGGATCGGCCAGCCGGAGGACATCGCCAATGTGATCGCGTTCCTCTGCAGCGACGACGCGAGCTTTGTCTCCGGCCAGACCATCTATGTGCGCGGAGGTCCATAAAGAAACGTAAAGACCTGGACACCAGGGAAGTCTCGCGGCGAAGCCTCGCGTCCTCTTATGTAGGGCGTCTCTGCAAGCTCTGATGGGCCCCCCCGTTGAGCATCTTCGTGAACCGGCTACTTGGTCAGGTCAGGCGACGGTTTGGTGGACGAACTGTCGTTCGCCGCCGGGGCCTTTGGCGCCCCAGTCCTCGAATTCGAATCGAGTTCGGACGCGGCGGCCAAACCGCGCCCGTGGTCGTGCCGGCAACCCGCCGCGCGGGGTTGACTGCCTCGACAAAGGTCTGTTAGGGTGGCTCGGTCTTCTGGGGATCCTCCCCCCGCCCGGGCGGGTTCACAATTTTTAGGGGTAGCCTTGCGAATTAGTCGTTACCTGACCCATGCCGTCGTCTTGGGGATAGCTGTTGCAATGTCCAGCTACGCGGCAATGGACAGGCATTTCCCGACCACCCTGACTGCAAGGTTCGGCCCAGTGAACGCTGAGGCGGTGATGGTTGGAGACGGCGGTCAGTACGGCGACGTGTCGCTTGGCCGCTACAGCACGGTGATCAAGCCAGTGTCGATCCCGACCTCGGCACCCATCAACCACCAGCCCTTCGTCTACACCGTCGCGGCCGGCGAGGACCTGACGGCGATCGCGTCGAAGTTCCACGTGAGCGTCGCTGAGATCCGCTGGTCCAACACCAACCTGATGTCGACCGACACCGTCGCGACGGGCAACCAGGTCGTCGTCCCGCCCGTCCACGGCATCGTCGTCACCACCAAGTCGAGCGACACACTCGACGCGCTCGCAACGAAGTTCCAGGTCGATGCTCAGACGATCATCGACTTCAACCGGCTGCGCACCACGCAGGTCCCATCCGGCACCACCCTCGTCATCCCCGGTGGCGTCGGAGGCGCGTTCCCGCCACCTCCACCGCTCTACCAGATCCTTCGCGGAGGCTCCCCGTCCGGCTACACGTACAAGATCGTGGGATGCTGCCTCGGGCCCTACGTAAACAACAAGTTCCCTGTTGGCTGGTGCACGTACTACGTGGCGACCAAGCGCAACATATCGTGGAGCGGAGACGCGGGTTACTGGTACGCGAACGCCTCCGCGCAGGGCTACCCGGTCGGGCCGACACCGAAGGTCGGCGCGATCATGGTCACGTGGGAGAGCTGGGCTGGACATGTCGCATACGTCGAGGCGGTGAATCCAGATGGGTCGTGGATGGTCACTGAGATGAACTGGGTCGCGTTCAACGTGATCGACGAGCGGACCATCAAGCCCGGTCAGCTCGGTCAGAAACTGGTCGGGTTCATCTACTAGGAGCCGGCTCGGCGGATCGGGCCGCCCACTGCTCCTCCATCGCCTCCGTGTCGCGTCTGACGGCGCGCAGTCCGGTCGCCGCCACCAGGGCGGCCAGGATCAACAACGTTGGCGACGTGATCAGAAGCGCGATCTGCAGGCTGCCGATCCGGTCCGAGATGAAACCGACGTCAAAGGTCGAGTGAGAGTCTCCGAGGACATGCGAGATGAAAAGAAGCAGGGTCACCGCGCTTGCCCGCAGGCCCGGGGATACCACGTTCTGTGAGACGGCGGTGAACGGGCCGGAGTACAGATAGAGGCAGATCACAGCGACCAGAAACGCTGGAATGAAGACCGGAATCGGCCCGGCGTTCATCGGGGCGAGAAGCGCGATCGTGATGAAGACCGCGCCGCCGAGGAAACCAGCGATTCCCACCTCGAGGTGCCCCGCCGGATTCTTCAGGGCGCGTCGGTCGGCGATCCAACCTCCAGCCAGCGTTCCGATCAGCCCGCCAAGCACCAGGACGACACCGGCGAGCAGCCCGGCCCTTCCTACCGACAGGTTGAACCGCCGGTTCAAGACCAGGGGTAGCCAGAACGCGTTGGATGCCAGCACGAAATAAAGGAGCGTCTGGGCGCCGATCGTGGCTCGCAGTGTGGGGATCCGAAGCAGGGCGAGGAAGTTGGCCAGGCTGGCGTCATAAGTTTTCTTCACCGCCGGTCCGATGCGCTCGGCGCTGCCGCGCAACGGCTCACGCAATCCAAAGGCAAGCAGCGCGAAGAGAAGGCCTGGGACCGCCGCGAAGAAGAAGGCGCTTCGCCAGCCGAACCTCTCCGCGATGAATCCGCCGCCGGCAAAACCTACCGCGATGCCCAGCGTGCTCCCGGCGCCCCATACGGACATGACGCGTCCGCGCTGCTCTTTGGGGAAGTAGTCGGACAGGAGGGAGGTGCCGGCCGGGTAGTAGCTGGCCTCACCGATCCCGAGCACGGCACGGCTGAGAAAAAGTTGGGCGAAGTTTCGGGCGAACCCGGTGAAGAGGGTGGCGAGGCTCCAGATGGCCACACCCGCCGCAACCACAGTCTTGCGAACGCCCCGATCCGCCCAATAGCCGAAGGGCAGGGCGGCAAACGCGTAGACGAGGAGGAAAGCGGAGCCGAGCAGACCGACGAGCGCATCGCTGAGATGGAATTCCTGCTGGATCAAGGGTGAGGCCGCCGACGCGACCCAACGGTCCATGTAGTTCAGGAAGTTGATGCCCACCATGACGACGAGCACATACCGTGCGTAACCTCGCGCCACGGGTGGAATTATGAGGTTGGTCTGACCACCGGCCGTGGCCAAGCCACGCGACGTGATTGCGTACGATTTACTCCTCTTTAGTGGGTCGGCTGGGCATTGGCGAGCTCAAGTGGCTGTAAACCACCCGCGAAAGCTGTGGGGGTTCAAATCCCTCCCGGCCCACCAATGTCCTCCAGTTTCAGACCGAACGAGTGCCCTATGTCTCGAGACATCAGACCGATTCCGGAGCCAAGTCGTGGT
>VBEF01000036.1:16075-106503 GCA_005881275.1 Chloroflexota bacterium | reverse complement strand
GCCGGCGAGTCAGGGTCGAGCGACATCCTCGTCGGCGACGCGGCGCGGGAAGCGCTCGCCCGCCAGGCTCGGTCGCCGAACTAGCGGATCAGAGCCGCCGCCAAAAGCCACACACTCGCTGAGGCCACGAGCACCAGGCCCAACACGCTGAGGCAGCTCAGCGACCTCTTTGTCACCGGCTTGACAGGCGGCGTCGGGTTGTAGGCGATGTGCGGCGGCGGGATGGCGGTCGTGGGCTGGGCGATGGCCATGCCGATCGGGGTCGCAGGGATTGGCGTCGCCGGAGTCGCGACAGGCACCATGCGCGAAAGGTCAGCGCCCGGCTCGAGGCTGCGCTGCCAGCCGGGGCACATCTGGTCAGCGACGCGTGACATCGCAGCATCGAACTCCTGACCGGTCTGAAAGCGATCCTCGGGGCGCTTGGAGAGCGACGTCAGGATGACGTGCTCGAGGTCGAGGTTGAGGCCTGGCTGGAAGACCGAGGGCGGTTTCGGCGGCGCCTGGACGTGCTTGGCCATCAGCGTGAAGGGTCCATCCGCGTCCGACGCGGTGAAGGGGGGTTGGCCCGCGACCAGCTCGTAGAACATGATCCCGGCGGAGTAAAGGTCGCTGCGCCCGTCGACCTTGCTCGAAGAGACCTGCTCCGGCGACATGTACTGCGGGGTGCCGACCGTCGTCCCGGTCTTCGTCGCCGTCCCGCCGACGCCGGTGTCGTCCATCAGCCTCGCGATTCCGAAGTCCGCGACCTTAACCATCCCTTCATCGGAGATGAGCACGTTTTCTGGCTTCATGTCGCGATGCACGACGGCGTGGCGGTGGGCGTAATCCAGCGCCTGGAGCACTCCGTGCATGACCGCGAAGACCTGAGGCGGCGGAAGCGGGGCCTGGCTCATCCAGTTGCGTAGCGAGCGGCCTCGGACAAACTCGAGGACGAGGTAATTCACGTTTCCCTGCAGCTCTATGTCATGGACCTGGACCAGGTTGGGATGACTGGTCCGCGCCATCACCTGGGCCTCCTGCAGGAAACGCCGAAGCGAAGTTGGGTCGGCCGACTGGATGAGCTCCTTGATCGCCACCTCTCGGCCGAGGCCCGGCTGCTCCGCCAGGTAAACGGTGCCCATTCCGCCCCTGCCGAGCTCGCCCTTGACCCTGTACTTGCCGATGTAGCGCTCGCCAGGGAGCGGCGGCGGGGTGGTGATGGAGGCGATCGACGGCGGCGGGGTGGTCGGCGGCGGGACCGGGATGAGGCGCATGGTGGCCGCCGTTTCATCCGTGGGCTGCTGTCCAGGTTGCGTAGGTTGATTCGGGTCAGGGGTCGGAGCCCAGGGGGGAACCGGAGCCCCAGGCTTGGGCGGTTGACCGGGATCGGCCATCTCTCGGGGAGCCTACCAGAGTCATTCGAACTCGAATCGGGTGTGGCGTTTTGGCGTCAGTCGAGATAATCTGCCCGCAGCAGACAGCCCCAACAGGAGGAGTGTGATCTATGTCGCAGATGCCACCGCCGCCCAGCCAGCCGGCGCCGATGGGCGGATCTCCGAGCACATCGAGCAGCGCCAAGAACAATGTGATCCTGAGCTACTTGTTCTGGTGGATTTCTGGACTCATTTTCTTGTTCGTCGCAAAGAACGATCCGGACGTGAAGTGGAACGCGGCGCAGTCGGTGGTCATACTCGGCGGCCTCTGGTTGATCTCGGCGATCCTTTACGCGGTCACCCTGTGGCCGCTTGGTGCGCTCGTCTGGTTGATCGGGATGGTCTACTGGGTCATCTTCCTGGTGGGAGCTTTCAACTACCAGGGCGGTCGCATCAAAGCACCGGGAATCGGCCAGTTCACAGACCAGCTGACCGACCAGCTCGCGAACGCGGTCAAGTAACTGACCTCGGCGGCCCCGCCCTCGCGGCGGGGCCCTTTTTTACGCCTCCGAGCTGAGCTGCGCGAGGGCGCGCTGGATGCCCGCCCGGAGCTCATCACGCTCTTCCTGCAGTCGCGTGACCTCGGCGCGGGCCGACGCCAGCTGGTAGCGAAGGCGTTCGATCTCTTCTTGCCGCTCCCGGAGCCGTGGATCGGGCCCGCCCGCGTTCGCTCCGGCGTCAGCCAACTCGAGCTTGAGTCTCTCGACGGCGACTTTCAGCTCGCGCCGCTCGGCGAGCAGGTCCTGGACGAGCGATTCAGACGGCTTGGTCTGCTCTTTCGACATACCGGCAAAAACCGGGTTGAAACTCGCGGAGCCGGAGATGCTCCATCTCGCCGCGGAGGAAGCGCGCCTTGATCTCCAGGCTCGTCATTCCTTTCACGGTCTCAAACGGAAAGCGGTAGAGCTTGCCCGAGTCGACCAGGATGCAGAGGCTCAGCTGCTCACCGTCTTTCTCGATCACATGCTTGAGGCAGGGCACGGTACGGCGGGCGATCTCCATCGTCTTGAAGCCGCCTATCCGGCCGGCCAGAACATCGATTGGACTGCGCATTCGTTGAATGCTAGTTCAGGAGGGTGAGCTGCTCGGGCTCTGGAGGCGGTTTGAGGATGACGCGACGCCGATCTGACACCCCATGCTGCGAGCGCAGCTTCGAGACGGTCTGCATCGTCGTGTCTCCAAACGATGGCGGAAGGTAGGCTCGGTCCCGGTAGGCCCGTTCGTAGCGCGGCACGAGCTCGGGCCAGTGGTGGGCAAGGACGGACATGAAGTGTTGGCGCGTCCCGTCTTTCAGGTGGAGCATTCCGGCCCACAATCCCGTGGCGCCGGCCGCCCGGGCGGCCTTGACGACTGCTTCGAGCTGTTCCGGCCGGTCGGTGAGCCCGGGCAGGATGGGCGCCATCCCAACTCCGACGTCGATCCCTGCCGCGACGAGTTTTTCTATCGCGCGCAATCGCTGTCGCGGGTGAGCTGTGCCAGGCTCCGTCTTGCGCCAGACGTCGTCGTCGATGGTCGGGATGCTGAAGGTGATGTGGAGCTTCGCCCGCCGCGCGAGACCCGCCAAGACATCGATGTCGCGCACGATCATCGGGCCGCGGGTGATCATCGCCGCCGGGTTCGAAAAATCGCGGAAAGTCTCCAGGCACTGGCGCGTGAGCCGGTACCGGCCTTCGGCTGGTTGGTAGGGGTCTGTCGCCGCGCCGATCACCACCGTCTCTTTGCGCCAGGAGCGACGCGACAGCTCGCTCCGCAGGACGGCCGCGATGTTGGTTTTGATCCGGACCGTCCGTCCGTAGCGACTGTCAGATGGACGATCAGCGCGAAGCTCAAACGCCCGGACGTAACAGAAGGCGCAGCGGTGCTCGCAGCCGGTATACGGGTTGAGCGACCAGGCGAAGCCCATGTTCTTTACGGGGTTGAGCGCTGACTTGCACTCGACCTCGAGGTAGTCGACGTCGACGAGCCTGGGCTCAGGCGCGGCCACCTGAACATGATAGAACAAATGTTCGCGAGGCCTTAACAGCCGGGCTTGCGGACGGCGTCGTCTTGCGGTTTGATGCCGGTCAGGCTGGCCGGTTGGGGGTGGGCACCGGCCGGGAGGAGGGTGGGCCCGCGACAGCAACCGTGGCCCGGGTGCGGCGGGGCTTGGGCCGGACAGTCGAAGAGGGACAGAAATCGTTGAGCACGCACTCTTCGCACCGCGGCCGGCGCGCGATGCAGACACGGCGCCCGTGCAGGATCAGGCGCAACGACAACCCGGTCCATTCCTCCGGCGGCACCATCGAACAGACCTGGTACTCGATTTTCACCGGGTCTTTGGTCCGGACCAGACCGAGCCTGTTGCTTAGCCTAATGACGTGCGTGTCAACCGCAAAACCCGGCACCCCGAAACCGGCCCCGAGAATGACGTTGGCCGTCTTGCGGCCGATGCCGGGGATCTTGGTCAGGTCGTCGATGTTGGACGGCACCACGCCGCCGAACATTTCGACCAGCTTCCGGCTGGCGGCGATGATGCGCTTGGTCTTGGCGCGAAAGAATCCGGTCGGCTTGATCAGCGTTTCGACGGCGGCCGGGTCGGCCGCTGCAAGGTCCGCTGCGGTCGGATAGCGGCGAAACAGCTCGGGAGTGACCAGGTTCACCGAACGATCCGTCGTCTGGGCCGAAAGGATCGTTGCGATCAGTAGCTCGAACGGATTCTCATGTCGCAGCTCCGTGACGGCAGGATAGAGATCGCGCAACCTCTCCACCGTCAGCCGCGCTCGCGTCCTGGCGCCGCGCGGGGGCGACGGCACCATCCAGGATTTCTTGGGTTTAGGAGCCAAGCAGCCTGCGCGCTACGGCAGCGACTTGATTTCCGTCCGCGCGGCCGGCAAGGCGAGCGGTCGCCGCCTTCATGACGAGGCCGAATCCTTTCGGACCATCAGGCTTGACCTCGGCGATCGCGGCTCGGACCTCGGCCTCGAGCTCCTGGTCGCTCATGGCCGCCGGCAGGAAGCCTCGCAACACCGACATCTCGGCTTCCTCGCGCCTGGCCGATTCTTCGCGGCCGGCCTTGCGGTAGACGTCGATCGCCTCCTCGCGTCGCTTGACCTCTTTGCGTGCGACGCGGGTCACGAGGTCGTCGTCGATTTTTCCGGCGCTGCCCCCTTCCTTGCTCGCGCGTACGAGCTCGCTCTTGAGGAGGGCCAGAGTGTCCAGCGCAACGTCGTCACGGCGCATGCGCGCGTCCACCATTTCCGACTGAACGCGGTCGTAAAGGGCCACTGTCGCGATTGTCACACATGATCAGCGTCCGCTTCCGAGCCCTCCCATCTGCATCGCTCTCGGGGGATCAGACACGGTGCCGATCCCCGATAATCGGCGCCTATGGCCTACCTCCTGGCCGGTCCGCTGGTGGCAGTCATCGGGATCGTGGCCGTCTTTTTTGTGCTGCGGCGCAAGTCTGTCGACAAGCGCTCCATGTATTCGGCGAGGCGTTCTCAGATCGAGCACAAGGTTCGAGCCGCGAGGCAGCGCACGATGGCGCCGCACGGCCACGCCGAGAAGCCTGCCGAGCCGGCTCCTGCGGCCGAATCCCAGTTCGCGCCGACACAGGTCCAGCAGGCCGCCACCTACCAGGCCCCGGCCTACGAGCCGTCGCCGGCCCGACCGGCTCCGCCTCCGTCGATGAAACCGCCGGAGGCTCCAGTCGCGCCGCCGTGGGAGCAGCCGAGCATTCCCGCCCCGGCGCCGAGCAGCTTCGACTTTCCGCCCGCCGCCGCGCCTGAGCCGTACACCCCCGCGCCGGCCGAACCCTTCCGTCCCGCGCCTGAGCCCACGCCCATGCCGTCCCCGAGCGAGCCGGCGTGGACGCCGGCGCCGCGACCGGCTGAACCTATGCCCATGGAGCCTGTCGCACCCGTCGCGTCTGCCACATCGGCCGGCGCCTGGTCAGTCGTCAGCACAAGCAAGGATTCGGCAGCCGCGGAGCCTGAGTCGAAGAAGAAAGACAGGAGCGCGCCAGCCTCGTCGTGGCAGCTCGCCTCTGGCGATTCGCCCGTGCTGGACGCCGAAGAGCCTACGGCCAAGCGATCAAGCGGAACGTTGATGGCGGTCGCTCAATATGCCATCCTCGTTGTGGGCCTGGTGATGGTGCTCATCGGGGTCCTCGTCATGGTCGCGAACTCACACGTGACTTAGCCGCAGCACAGAATCGGCTAACTCGCGGCCGCCATCGCGCATGACGGTGTCGCAGACGATGGTGCGATACCCCAGCTCTTCTATCGGACCGGAAAGGTTGCTGTCGCGTTCGTCCAGCACGAAGGTGGCGGCCACGTCCTTGTACATACGCGCCACCTCGACGGCATCCGGTCGATGGCCTAGCGCCCGCATCATCTCAACGGTCGGTCCCTTCAAAGCGAGCCCGCCGATGATCGGCGTGACCGCGACCGTGCGCTCGCGCCGCAGCAGATCGCCGACGAGCTGGAGGACCGGAGCAATCGAAATCAGCGGGTTGGAGGGCCCGATGATCACGAGATCGGCGCTTCTCAGCGCGGACACAACTTCGACTGTCGGCCTCGCCGACTTGCCGCCCGCGAAAACGATGCCGCTAAGTTTCGGCTGCAAGCGCTCACGCACGAAGTACTCCTGGAACGAAAGCTCACCTCGGTCTGTCACGAAGCGCGTCCGCACGGAGTCATCAGTCATGGGAAGGACTAACGCATTGACGCCGAACCGCCGGCGCAGCTGAAGCGACGCTTCGGTCAGGGTCGCCCCTGTGCGTAACAGATCGCTGCGCAGCAAGTGCGTTGCAAAGTCCCGGTCACCGATCCGAAACCAGGTGTCCTCGCCTGCTTTCGCGAGGCTTTCGAGAACCGCGAAGGTGTCCTCCTTGATCCCATAGCCCGCCTTGTCGTTGAAGATCCCCGCGAGCCGGTAGATGACGGCGTCCACATCGGGACAGACGAGCAAGCCCCAGAACTCATCGTCGTCAGCGGTGTTCGCGATGACGGTGAGCTCGTGTTCTGGCGCGACGGCCTGGATGCCAGCGGCGAGCGCAGCGCCGCCTGTGCCTCCCGCCAGGACGACGATCTTCAGCGGAACAGATCCTCCGCCGGGGGGCGGATCAGCTCGCGTCCGGTGCCGTGTCCCTCGAGCCGTAGGCCGCGAGCCAGCACGACCGGCGTGCGGTCAGTCTTCCCCATCGCAAGGCCGGCGCCCGCGGCGAGCTCGTCCGCGACCGCGAGCACCGTCGCGTGGAGCGGACTGCCGTCGTCATCGAGGGTGCCGCGAAGATCGAGCATCGCCGGAAGACCCGCCACGCCGAGGGCCACGTTTACGATGCCGAGCCTCCAGGGTCTGCCAAAGGTGTCCGAGATGATGATGCCGACCTCCGCGCCCGTCAGTTGACCCAGCCGAGCCCTCAGGCGCTCGGCGCTGGCGTCAGGGTCGACAGGCAGCAGGGTGAGGGTATCCCGGCCGCCGGCGTTCGAGTGGTCGACCCCGGCGTTGGCGCAGACGTAACCGTGTCGCGTCTCGGTGATCAGCACCCGTTCCGAGCGAAGCACCCGGACGCTCTCGTTGAGCACGACCTGCACCATCCGGGGATCCGGTTTGGCGATGAGGCGGCCGGCGATTCGCACCGCCTCCGTGCCCGCAGTCACATCGTTGAGATCGATGAGCCTGCCTTCGGCCTTCGAAACGACCTTCTGCGCAACGACCAGGACATCGCCTGTTTCGAGCTCGGCGCGCGCGGCTATCAACTGGCCCAGGTCGTCGCCGGGCCTAACCTCGGGCAGGCCCTCGACACCGATCAGCTCGAGCCGCCTCACACCGCGCGGCTGAGTCGTTCCAGGTCGGAAGGCTCGTCGAGGTCCAGCGCCATGGCGTCTGAGTGATGGATGACGAACTCGACTCCCTTTGCCTCGGCGTCCTCGCGGAATTTCACCAGCGAGTCGTCGCCGAAGTGCAGACCGATTGCATCAGGCGGGCGGAGATAAAGCGCGTTTGTACCGCCCCGGCCGATGGCCGGTACGGCGACGACGACGGGCGGCAACTGCTTTCCGGCCATCCGCAGGAGATCGCGAACAGCATCGTGGGTGATTAGCGGCAGGTCGCTTGAAAGCAGCAGCACAGCGTCTGCGCCCGACTCCACCGCACGTTTGAGGCCGCGTTTCGCGGCCACGTTCTGCCCTTCCTCGACCGGCTCGAGAAGCACCTGGGCCCCCCAGGCCGCCGCCACCTCGGACACTTCTTCGCCGCCCGCCACAACCAGCACGTGATCGCCCGCGGTCGCAGCCCGAACAGCGAGCAATGCGTTGCGTCGCGCCAGGGCGCGCCGAGATTTGTTCCCCAAGGCGGGGCGAAGCCGCTCTTTGGCTGAATCGAAGTCCTTGATCAGGACGACGACCCAGGTTTTCACGCCCGCTCCTTGCGCAGCCGCGGCAGGATCTGCTTGCCGTAGAGGTCGAGGAAGCGCGCCTGGCCATCGCCCGGCGCGTGAAACACCAGGTGGTTGAAACCGAGCTCGAGGTACGGCCGGAGCTGCTCGACATGCTCGTCGGGGTCGCTGGACACGAGCCACCGTTGATGGGCCACATCCTCAACCGACTTGGCGAGGCGCTCCATCTCACGTGGATCGTCGATGCCCGCCTTCGCGTCGGCAGGCAGGGCAAGGGCGGCCCAGATCTTGGTGTCTTCCAAAGCCCGCTTGCGATCGGTGTCGTACGAGACCTTGACCTCGATCATCTTGTCGAGCTCAGTTGCGTCTCGCCCTGATTCCTTCGCGCCATCGCTGAACGACGGAAGCAACTGCTCGGAGTAGAGCTCCATTCCTTTGCCCGATGTGCAGATGAGGCCGTCACCGGACCGGCCCGCGTACTTCGCGACCTGGGGACCTCCGGCTCCGATGTAGATCGGAATGGGCTTCTCAGGGCGGTCGTAGATCGTCGCGTTGCGCGTGTGGTAGTAATCGCCGTCGAACGTCACAGACTGGTCGGTCCACAGCATGCGGATCAGCCGCACCGCCTCGCGCAGCCTGGCGAAACGCTCCTTGTTGTCGGGCCACTGGATGCCGAGGGCGCCTTCGTTGAGGTGCTCGCCCGTGCCGACACCGAGGATCATGCGCTCGGGATGGAGCGAACCCAGCGTGCCAAAGGCCTGCGCGACGATGGCCGGGTGATAACGAAAGGTCGGCGTGACCACGGACGTGCCGAGCGCGACCTTGCTGGTGCGCTCGCCTACTGCTGCCAGCCAGGCGAAGGCAAACGGCGCGTGCCCGTCGGAGTGACGCCAGGGTTGAAAATGGTCGCTCACGAACACCGAGTCAAACCCGTTCGCCTCGGCGGCCACGGCGAAGTCGAGGAGCTCGCGCGGACCGAACTGTTCGGCCGAGGCCTTATATCCGAGTCGCAGCTTGGGCAATCAGCTTCGCCTGCCGTAGCGCTTCCAGCTGAAGGCGACGCCGCCGATCGCGGCGGCCACGATCACCACCACCAGCGCGATCAGGCTGTGGCTGTCGAAGCTCGCGATACCAGCCGCGGTGAGCAGCACGAACGCGCCCACGGCGACCAGCATCATCACCACGAGCACGATCGCTCGATGGATCTTCATGGTCTCGCGTAGCTTACCGGCCGTGGGACAAGGGCCGGTTTTGCGTCTGGGCACAGTGACATCGACACAAGACGTCGCTCGGGATCTTGCGATCGGGACCATCGTTGTCGCAGATCACCAGATCGCCGGTCGCGGCCGCTCCGAGCGACGATGGGAGTCGCCATTCGGCACTGCGCTGCTCGTCTCGTTCGTCCTGCGGCCGAATCCGCTGCTCAGCCTGGCGGCTGGTGTCGCCGCCGCGGAGGCTTGCGGGTCTGAAGTGCGGCTGAAGTGGCCCAACGACATGCTGCTTGACGGCCGCAAGGTGGGAGGCATTCTGGTCGAGACGACGCCTCGAAAAGCGATCTGCGGCGTCGGCATCAACCTGACCTGGGCGCCCGCCGGCGCCGCAGAGCTCGACCAGCCTCGCGACGTCCTGTTCGAGCGCTTGAGCGAACGAATCGGGGTGCGGATCGCGTCGTCGGCGGACCAGGTGCTCGCCCGCTGGCGTCAGCTTTCGGCCACGCTCGGACGGAAGGTGCGAGTCGAGGTTTCAGGCCAGATCACAGAGGGCATCGCCGACGACATCGGGTCGGGCGGAGAGCTCATCGTCGACGGCGTGCCGTTCGTTGCGGGCAGCGTCATCCATTTATGAGCGATGCGATCTCCGGCAGGACTTCTCCTGACCGGCCCAGGATGACGACCTCCGCGAAGCTGTCGAAAGGAGTCGGTTCGGCGTTGACGACAATCATCCGCGCGCCCGATCGCACCGCGACCAGCGGAACCTCCGCCGCCGGGTAAACAACCAGCGACGAACCGACCACGAGCATCACGTCGGCCTGGCGGGCAAGCTCGTACGCCTCGTTGATAGCAGCCACGGGCATCGGTTCGCCGAAAAGGACCACCGTCGGTTTCAGGAAGATGCTTCCGCAGATCGGGCAGCGGGGCGGCATCTCAACTTCGAGTCGCGCCTGCACCTTCGCCCTCGCCTCGCGAGTCCCGCATTCGAGGCACTGCACCGTGCGCCCCGAACCGTGCAGCTCGATGACGCGCCTGCTGCCCGAATCCTGGTGCAGCCCGTCGGTGTTTTGGGTCACGACCGCCACCAGATGGCCCGCGGCCTCCATCCTGGCAAGCGCGAGGTGACCGGGGTTGGGCCGAGCGGCCAGCGCCACCGAGCCGCGCTCCTTCGACACCCTCCAGTACGAGGTGGGATCCGCCATGAAGCTGTCGATCGAGGAGACCTTCACGGGGTCGTACTTCGTCCACAGGCCGCCCTCGCCGCGAAACGTCGGAATCCCGCTCTCCGCCGAGACGCCCGCGCCGGTGAGCGCCACACCATGACGTGCGGTCGCAAGCATCTCCGCCGCCCGTTCGACTGTCATGCGAAGACGGACTGCGTCGCGTAGAGCTGCTTGTTGGCTTCGTAAGCGTGCGACGCCGCGTCGGTAGGCACAGGCACCCAGGGCGATCCCTTCTGTTCCCGGATTGCGGTCACCTTGAAAACGCGGAAGGTCTCCGCCGATTTGCCCTTGAGCTGCATGCCGGGCAGCTCGTCCACCGCGATGTAGTCGGCGCATGCCTGATAGGTCGCGTACCCGATCAAGACATCGAACGCGCGGGCCGCGCCGCAGAAGCGCGCCGCGGTGTTCACGGTGTCGCCCAGCGCCGTGTACTGCAGGCGATCCTGGCTGCCGATGTTGCCGACGACGGCGGGACCGCTGTTGATGCCCACGCCCCACGCGATCGGAGGCAGTCCGCGCGCGGCGAGCTTCGCTTCCACCGCTGGTGCGTTGCGGATGAGCTCGTACGCGCAGCGAATCGCGAGCAGCGGGTGGTCGGCCTGCGCCAGTGGCACATTCCAGAGCGCCATGACCTCGTCGCCGACATACTTGTCGATCAGCCCGTCCCATTTCAGGATGAGCTTGCTCATCTCGTCAAGGTAATCCTGGATCACGGCCAGCACGTCGTCGGCGCGCATCGATTCCGACATGGACGTGAAGCCGCGGATGTCCATGAACAAGACCGTGAGATCGCGCCGTTCACCTCTTGAAATGAGCTCGTCCACCGAGCGCGTCGCCGCTAGCTGCCGCGCGACGCGTGGATCGATGTACTGGCCGAAGATGCGCTCGACCTTACGACGCTCCCGTTCTTCGAGCACGTAACGGGCGCCGAGCGAGAAGGTCGCCGCGACGACAATCGCAATGGGCGCGTAAAGCGGGTCGGCGAGGTAGCCCTGCCGGCCGAGGAGATAGATGCCTCCGTAGTAGGCGCCGAGCACCACCCCGGTCAGAAGCATGGCCGCGCGAAAGGACAGCAGATACACGATCAAGCCGACGATCGCCGCCAGCAGCAAGACCGCAAGCCGCATCGAGATCGGCGGCTGAACGTGAACGTATCGGTCGTTGAGGATCGTGCTCATCGCGTCGGCCTGGATTCGGTAGCCGTAGTTCTGGCTGTCCAGCATGCAGTTCGGCCTGACGTCGCCCGCGTCGATCAGCTTGGTGCCCACGACCACGATGTGATCGGTGATCAGATCAGGGCGTGCGCAGCTCTCGTTGTAGGCGTCGACGTACGCGCAGCTCGTGCCTGACCCGCGTGTGAAGTTGATCAGCATCTGATTGCCGACCAGCGGGATTCGATGCTTACCGAAGCTCGCTTCGGACCCGCGGACCTGCAGCGGACTGTCTATCCCGCCGGCTATGCGCAGCGCGAGCAGGAAGGCCGGCTCGTCGCTCTCGTTTTGCGGGCAGGTCGATTTGGGGTCCGGCCGCAGCACGACCCCGCGAATCGCATTGGCATGGTCTGGATATCCCAAGCCCCGCTCACCGACCCCCGCAGCAACGGTTGAAAACTCACCTTTTGGTGCATCGTCCAGGGTGCACGCGAGAACGACGTTTCCCGCGTTCGTGATCGACTTCGTCAACAGCGCGTCGGTGTCCTCGCCGGTCTCGACGTCGTGGAACGTCAGGTGGTCGAGGACGATGTCGAACAGGATCACCTTTGGGTGCAGGCGCGCGAGGTAGTCGATCACCTTGGCGTGATATGCGTTGTTGAACGGATAAGCCCCAATGTCCTTCTGGCTCCTGGAATCGATCTCGACGAAGGAGATCTGCGAATCAGGTGCCGGCGCGGGAAAGAACTGATCCTGACCGACGTCGAATGTTCCGTTCGTGAGACCGGTTTGAGCAAGAGTGAGCACAAGCAGACCGGCAAGCGCGCCCACGAGCGCGAACCGCCAGGCGAGGCGCCAGTCGCCGACCCGCTCGCGGACCATGTCGCCGGTATGGTAGGGGCGGTGGCCCGGGCCGTCCCCGAATCGCGTCGCATGGTCTTCCTGTACGTGGCGGCCGGAGCGGTTTTCGCCACGATCGCGGCCCGCGGAGTCACCGTACCGCTGTACGCCCACGACCTTGGCGCAAGTCGATTCCAGGTCGGCGCTCTCTTCTCGGTCGCGACCATAGCCGCGGCGCTGCTCTCGCTTCCGTCAGGCCTGCTGGTCGATCGCTTCGGCGCCCGCACCCTGCTGGGCCTGTCGCTCGCGGCCACCGCCGCCTCGCAGCTCGCCACCGCCTTCACGGACAGCGTCGCTCCCCTGTTCCTGTGGCAGATCGTGGGCGGGCTCGCCGCGGGTGCTCAGCAATCGGCCCTGTTCAGCGCCGTCACGGAATCGGTGTCCAGGGGGCGGCTCGGCCGCGCGATGGGCTGGCTGACGCTATCGATGCAGGTCGGCTTCACGCTTGGGCCGGCTATCGCCGGTCTCGCTCTCAAGTGGATCGACCTGAGGACTGACATCGCCGTGACGACGGCGCTTCTGATCTTCACCATCCCCGGCGCCCTGGCGGCGAGCCAGACGCGCCAGCACACGGGCCAGGGGCTCGCGTTGCGCGAACCGCTTCGGGCGTTGGCAAGGCAGGCGGCTTTTGTGCCCGTCACGATCGGGCTCATCAGCATGACCCTCGTCTGGGGAACGTTCGGCGCCTTCGTCCCGATCTTTGCCAGAGAGAGCCTCGGGCTTCCCAGCTTCCAGGTTGGCCTGCTTCTCGGGTTGCAAGCCATTTTCAACGCAGGCTCGCGACCGGTGGCCGGGCGAATCGTCGACCGCGCCCGGCGCCGCTGGCCGATCGTGCTGACAGGAGTGGTGGTGTGGTCCGCCGCGACGATCGTGCTCGGTCACCTCAGCGGTTTCTTGCTGCCGGCGATCGTGATCGCTATCGGCACGCCCTTCATGGCGGCAGCGTTCGTCGCTATCGGAGTCGTGTTCGGGGATCTATCAGGCGCGTCCACGCGCGGGGTGACGATGGGCATGTACGGCACCGTCCTGTTCCTGGGGCTTTCGGCCGGGCCGCTGATCTTCGGCCCGATCGTCCAGGGTTACGGCTACGCGGCGGGGTTCACCCTTTGCGCCGCTGTCGCCGTGGCGCTGGCCCTGGTGATGGCGGCGATGCAGGTCGAGCCCCTGCGGCGGCGGTCAGAGGTTCCGGTCCCACCACCAGCTCCGGGGACCTGAGATAAGCGGCCAGCACAGCCTGGTGACTTGGAAAGGCGATCGGCGGTAGCCCGTCAAGTGGAAAGACGCGCACCTCGAGCATCTCCGGACCGGCGGTGATCGCGGCACCTTCGCTCAAGCGGCCGCGGTATGCGATCCCAACCATGCTCGACGTGGTGGTCTTGGCGACGTGATAGACGCCGATCAGTCCGGTGAGATCGACGCGCGCGTTGATCTCCTCCATGCACTCGCGCACCGCGGCCCCAGCGGGATCCTCGTCATGGTTGACGAACCCCCCGGGCAGGCACCATAGGCCGTAACCCGGTTCGATGCTGCGCCGGCCGAGCACGATTCCGCCTCCTGCCTCGACGACCACCGCCGTGGCGACCTTCGGGTCACGCCACAGTACGTAGTCATCGTTGGGACAAGCTTCGAGCTCGCGGCCTTCGATGGTTCGCGGCGCGAGCGGCGCGCCGCAGTTCACGCAGAAGTGGCTCACCCAGCCTGAGATTAGACGGGTTCGGCCTCCGGCTTGGCGGAATGCGGTTTGGGCGCGGGCGCCTTCATGTCGGCGACACGGACCTGGTTCCGGCCGCCCTGCTTGGCGGCGTAGAGCGCCTGGTCGGCGCGGTCGATGAGCTGTGTGAAGAGCGCAGGTTCGTCAGTCGCGGCCACGCCGACGCTGATCGTCAGCTTCAGGCCGCCGGGGAAGGTGGCCGCGGCGACTTTCGCGCGAATGCGCTCGGCGAGCGTGCGCGCACCCGGCTCGGTCGTCTCGTGAAGGATCAGGGCAAATTCCTCGCCACCGTAGCGGGCGCAAACATCTGACTCACGCGCACCGGTGACCAGGATCTGGGCCAGCTCCGCGAGCACCGCGTCGCCGTTCAGGTGTCCGTATGTGTCGTTGACCTGCTTGAAATGGTCGAGGTCGATCATCAGGAAGGCGATCGCGTTGTGGTGACGCCGGGCGCGCTGCATCTCCTGCAGGAACCGCTGGGCCAGGTGGCGGCGGTTGGGCAGCTTGGTGAGCTCATCTGTGAGCGCGTTCTCCTCCTGGGCCTGGAACAGCTGGGCGTGGCGAATCGCGATTGCGGCTTGCGAAGCGACTCCGTTCAAAAGGTCCGCCTGGTCGTCGCTGAGCTCGCGCCAGGCGTTGAGGTAGAGCTCCATGGCACCCATCAGTTGCCCAGAGCGCTGGATGGGGACGACCAGCGCGTGCTGCGGATGACCCCCCGCCTCCAGGCCTGGGGCCGTGTGCTCGTCGAGGTTGACGACCAGCGGCCGCATCACCGACAGGACGGTTTGCAGCGGTTCCTCGTCGATCTTCCGCACGCCGCCCCGGGCCCGGTTGGTGAGGTTGTAAGACGCCTCGCGGTACATCTCGGCCTTGCCGGATCTGACCAGGTACATCGCGCCGGCGACCGCGCCCATGATCCGGCCGGCGTGGGTCAGGGCGACGTTGAGCACCTCTTCGAGGGCAAGCGACGAGTTGACGGCGGAGGCTATCGCCAGGAGCAGGGCCGCCCGGTCGCGGGCGCCGCTCTCGTCGGCCAGCGTGGCCTCGAGCTCGCGCGTCGTCCCGCGCAGGCGCATCAAGGAGACGGTCAGCAGGATGAAGGCGAGAACCAGCAAGACCGAAACGACGAGCAGTACGCCGGCGAGCTCCACCGAGGGGCCTCCTGGTTCTGAAGTTGCCATAGGTTAACGCGGGTACCTTGGAGTTGGTTCCCTAACGGGGCGGTGCAGGCGACCGCGCCTGAATTTGAAGTTGGCCCGCGGGCTATACTCGGCCCGATCTGGAGCCGCTTTCTTACGATGAGCTTCCCCTCGGCGGCGAATGGACGACGCGCCGCCGGACCATCTCCGAAGCCGAGATAACGCTGTTTGCAGGCGTGGCCGGCGACCTGTCGCCACTGACGATCGAGTCGTCGGGTGACGGCCGCCGGGAGGCGCCCCCCGCGCTTGTCGTCGCCATGGCCGTCGGCTTGGGCTCGGTCGACATGCCGGTCCCGGCCGTGGCCGAATGGGAGTGGTTGAACTGGAAGTTCCCGCGCGCGGTGCACGCGGGCGACACGATCTACACCCACTGGATGCTGACCCAGAAGCGGCCGCCGGTTGGCGGTGCGCCCTCCTCGATCGTGGTGTGGAGGGTCGACGTCCACACCAGCGACGGGACGCTCTGCGCCGAGGGCGAGATCGGCGCCAAGGTGAGGCGGGCCGCGGCTCGCGCCCGCGAGCGTGCGCCGGAGGTTGCGCCCACGCCGGCGGCCGGGCCGAGACGCCGGCGTCGGAGGTCCCGTCCCACCAACGGGGTGCTGCCGGAGCCGCCGGCGGTGGCCGCACCTCCAGCCGGCGAGGCCAAGCCGGAGCGCGCGGCCGGGCCCTCGCGGCGAAGACGGCGGCGCCGGTCGTCAGGGTCGGGGGCGCGAGAGGAGGAGCACGAGCCGAGAGCCGCTCACACCCCCGAAACCGATGCCCCTCCTGAGGCGGCGTCGGGCACATCCGAGCCCGCCACGCCTTCGCGCACCGCCGGCAGGAGAGGGATCGGCGGCGTCCTGCGCCGCCTGCGAGGCACCTAGGCCGGGGGCTCCAGCGCCTCCAGGTACTCGATGACCCTTCGCGTGAGCTGGGTCGGGGTGGAGGCGCCGCTGGTGACGCCGACCTTCTTCGCCCCGTTGAACCACGCCAGGTCGAGTTCTTTGAGGTCGTCGACCAGGTAGGCCGGTTTGTGGCCCAGCTTCTTGACCACCTCGACCAGACGCAGCGAGTTGGACGAGCGGGTGCTGCCCACCACGATGACGAGGTCGACTTCCTTCGCCGCCTCGACCGCCGCCTCCTGGCGCTCCTGGGTCGCCCGGCAGATCTCGTTGTAGACCTCGGCCTGCGGGTAGCGCGCCTTCACGCGGCCGATCAGGTCTTCGGTGTCCCAGACCGACAGCGTCGTCTGGCACGTGACGGCGATGCGGTCGCCGTCGAGCTCCAGCGCGTCGATGTCGTCGGGTTCCTGGACAAGGTGCACGTTCTCGGGCGCTTCGCCCATCACCCCCTCCGGCTCAGGGTGTCCCTTTCGCCCGATGTACACGACCTCGTAGCCCTTACGCGCGAGGTCCGCAACCAGCTCGTGGGTGCGCACCACGTCGGAGCACGTCGCGTCCACGGGCGTCAGCCCGAGCTCCACCGCGCGCTGCTTGACCTGAGGCGAGACGCCATGCGCGGTGAAGATCACAGTGCCTTCTTTGATGTGTTCGAGTCCTTCCAGCCTGTTCGGTTGGTCGATGAGCGCGACGCCTTGACGCTGCAGGTCGTCCGTGGCGTGGGTGTTGTGGACCAGCATGCCGAGCATATGGACGGGTCCCTGGGTCTCTTCGCGCACCCGCTTGGCGATGCGGAACGCGTCCACCACGCC
The DNA here is from genome assembly GCA_005881275.1 of Chloroflexota bacterium. GTDB lineage: Bacteria > Chloroflexota > Dormibacteria > Dormibacterales > Dormibacteraceae > 40CM-4-65-16. Next base: position 89,627 of record VBEF01000036.1, on the reverse strand, counting down.
GTGGCAGTAGCCGCGCGGTGTGATCTTGAGAACCTGCATCGCGCTTCGAGTCTACGTGAGATGGTCTGCACCGCCATGGCCGTTGCGACGGTCTGTTTGCCTAGCTGATCCCCGCGAACAGATCGTCTTCAGGGAGCGAAGCGCCCGGCTTGCCCCTGGCCAGCTGGTAGTGCTCGGTGCCGAACGCGAGCTCGTAGACCTGACTCGCCATCGTCGTGAACCAAGAGTTCGGGTCGTTCTGGCTCACGTGGGCGCGGAACGCGTCACGCTTGCGGTCGACATACTCGTGCACGTCGACGTGGGTGGTGACGAGCTCATCGGGCGTCCCCGCGATCCGCATGTTGCCGCCCATCGCGCGCTGGGCGTCCTCCGGCATCTGCTGCACGAAGGACTCCATCATCGTGCGCGGAATCGCGGTGTAGTACAGCTTTCTCACCGGCGATCCGTCACGCTCGACGATATCGAGCGCGGCATTCGTCACGAAGTTAGCCTTGATGTGATCGGGGTGTCCGTAAACGCCGTCCTCCGCATACGTGACGACGACGTCCGGGCGCTCCTCGCGGATGAATACCGCGAGCTTCGCCGCCGCGTCCTCGAGCTTGGCCTGATGGAACGAGCGTGGGTCCTTGTTGTCCGCGGTGTCGACCATTCCAGAGTCTCGATAGCCGAGGAACTCCAGCCTGTCGACTTCGAGGATTTCCGCCGCGGCTTTCAGCTCCTGGGTCCGGATCTCGCCCAGGCGCGGCCGGGACGACGCCTCGTCCATGTTGTAGATCTCGCCCACCTCGCCGCGGGTGGCCGTGATGAGGACGACGCGATGGCCGTGCGCCTTCGCTTTCAACATCACCCCGCCCGTCGAGATTGCCTCGTCGTCCGGATGCGCGTGCACGAGCAGCAGGGTTGCCATCTAATAAAGGAATAGGTCGGCGAGCTGCTGGATTCCACCGTGACCTGGACGGGGGATCGTGCGGTCGGCGGCGGCGATCACCTCCGACGGCGACCCTTCCACAGCGACACCCAGCCCAGCCCAGGCGATCATCGTGGCGTCGTTGCGTCCATCGCCCACCGCGACCACTTCCATCTGCGAGATCCCCAGACGTTCCGAAACGAAACCGAGCGCAGATGCCTTGTCGCTTTCCACGCTCGTGAACTCGAGGTAGTCGGGCGTCGAAGTCGCGGCGTTGAGCCTTCCGGCCCACCGGCGCCTGACGTCCGGCAGAAGCTCCTCGAGCATCGCAGGCTCGGAGACGATCACAAGCTTGGGCGTGGTCGGACCCATGGCCTGGTCGAGATCGCCGACGACGTAGATCTCCATCCCCGCATGTTCCGCATACCGATGCGCTTCGGGCCGGTCGCGCTCGACGATGAGCCGGTCGTCGCGATAAGCCTGCACATGCAGATCACGCTCCCGCGCAAAGCGGATGACCTCCATCGCGATGTCATGCGGCACCCCGTGGTCAAGCAGAACGCCCCCGTCGAGGGTCCTCACCTCCGCGCCCTGATAGCAGACGATCGGCCCCGCCAGCCCGAGTCGCTTCACCCATGGGAGCGCGCCAGGGAACGGGCGGCCGGTGCAGGCCACCACGGCGACGCCCGCGGCGAGGATGCGGCGGAGGGCTTCGAGGTCGCGCGGGTCGAGCCGCAGCTGCAGGTCGAGAATCGTCCCGTCCAGGTCCAGCGCCAGAAGGCGATAGCGAGTCGTTATCGCTATTTCTTGACCTCTGGGTTCACGAGGTTCGGCGGCCGTCCGCCCCGCACCGCCGTGGCCATGTTGCGTGCGGCCATCGCCGACATCTCCGATCGAGTCCGCACGGTGGCGCTCGCGATGTGTGGCGCGAGGACGACGTTGGGCATTGAGATCAGGCCCGGGTGGACCGCCGGTTCGCGCTCGTATACGTCGAGCCCTGCGCCCGCAAGCTTCTTTGCGGTCAGCGCCCCGACCAGCGCGGCCTCGTCCACCACTGGTCCCCGCGAGGTGTTGACGAGGATCGCGTTCCGCTTCATCGCGTTGAACTGAGCGGTGCTGAAGAGGTGGTGGGTCTCGTTGGTCAGCGGCACATGGACGGAGATGAAGTCGGACTCCGCGATGAGACGGTTGAGGTCGACGCGCGTCGCGCCGAGCTGTTCCTCGGCCTCCCGGGGCAAAGGCTGCGGGTCGTAGTAGAGGATGCGCATGTTGAAGCCTTTGGCCCGGTGCGCCACGCCCCGACCGATGCGTCCGACGCCGACGACGCCAAGCGTCGCGCCAAAAATGTCCTGGCCGAGCATCATATCGATCGCCCAGCCGCGGAAACGCCCCGAACGGGTGAAGCTGTCGGCCTCGACGATGCGTCGAGCAGTGGACATGAGCAGGGTGAAGGCAAAGTCGGCGGTCGCGTCGTCGAGCACGCCCGGCGTGTTGGTGATCATGACCTTGTGCGCCGTGGCCGCCGCGACGTCGATGTTGTCAAAGCCAACCGCCACATTGCTGACGCACCTCAGCCCGGGCGTCGAAAGCACCGCTTCGCGAATCGGGTCCATCAGCTGGCTGACGATGCCCACACATCCCTCGGCCGCCTGGCGGATGTTGGCCTCGTCGAGCGTTCGGTCGGGCGGATAGGGCAGGACCTCAGCCGCCTCGGCCAGGATCGCCGGACCTGGGTCGAGAATCGGATGCATCAGCAGAACTCGCGGCCGAGCGCCTGTGCTCATGGGTTCAGTCCAAGCTCCTGTGCAATCGGCTTCAGGGCATCGCGGACGAACTCCACGTGCTCGTCGAAGGGTATACCGAGGGCCTCGGCGCCCGCCACGAGCTCCTCTCGATGCACGCCCCGCGCAAAGGCCTTGTCTTTCATCTTCTTGCGCACGGTGCTCGCCTCGACCGAGCTCAGCGATCTGTCGGGCTTGACAAGCGCGCACGCGATGATGAATCCGCACATCTCGTCCACCGCGTTGAGCGCCTTGCGTGCATTCGTGTTCCGAGGAACGTCGAGGTAGTCGGCGTGCGAGGCGATATCGTCCAGGATGTCCTCGGGCCAACCCTTGTCGCGCAGCATCTGGATGCCGCGCATGGGATGCAGCTCAGCGGTCGGCCCCGACTCGTAGTCCCAGTCGTGGATGAGGCCGAGCACAGCCCAGCGCTCTTCGTCCTCGCCGAAACGGCGGGCGTAGGCGCGCATGGCGGCCTCGACGCTGCGCATGTGGCGGCGCAGCTGTTCCGACTTGGTCATAGAGGTGACGAGCTCCCATGCTTCGTCGCGTGTCGGTGCGGTCAAATGAGAATCTCCTTCAAGGCGGCCAGCAGCTTGTCGTGTTGGTCGCGTGTGCCAATCGTGGTCCGAATCCAACCCGCGATCGGCTCACGATCGTAATGGCGGACCAGGATCTTGCGCTCACGCAGCGCCGCAACTACGCCGGCCGCCGGCTTGGGCGGTTTGGCAAAGACGAAGTTAGTCGCCGAGGGAACGACGTCGAACCCGAGCCGCCCCAGGTCGCGGGTGAGATCCTCGCGATTCTCCACCACCGCCTCAACAAGCTTTCGGTGGTGGGCCTCGTCTTCAATCGCCGCGACCGCGCCCACGATGGCCAATCGGTCGAGGTTGTAAGAGTCTTTGACCGCGTCGAGCGACTCGATCAGCTCCGGTGCTCCCAAGGCAAAGCCGACGCGCAGTCCGGCCAGCGCATACGACTTGGAGAAGGGCACCCTTGTCAAACAGCGCTCCGGTCGGCGAGTTCGGATTGACCACGAACTTGAGCGGCGAGGGATCCGGGCCCAGGCTGGGTGGAAGCTCCCAGTGCAGCTCGGTGGGATGGCGGGACGGGCTGACCTCGTGGATTCGGCACAGGGGGTCGAAGAGCGGATACGTCGGGGTGGGATAGGCCACCGTGTCGCCGGCCCCGGCAAACGCCCGGAAGCAAAGCTCGATCATCTCGTCGCCGCCGTTTCCAACCGTGACGTGGGTTGGATCCATGCCAAAATGCCGCGCGATAGCTCGGCGCGCTGGGGCGGCCGTCGGGCTCGGATAGAGCCGGAGCGATTCATCGGTGGCCGCCTTGATCGCCTGCAGGACTTTCGGCGATGGCGGCAGAGGCGACTCGTTGGTGTTGAGCTTGACCCAACCCTCGCCGTCGGGCGGCTGTTCACCCGGGGTGTATGGCTGGAAGCCCTCGAGGGCTTTCCTTACGACGCTTTTCGGCATTCGAGCAAGAACGTTTCCAGGGCAAGTCGCGGGCTCACGTTTTGCTCGAGGTAGCCGAGCGTGTCATAGGAGAGCTCGACCAGCCGCGCCCACCTTCCCTGCTCGCGGCCGCGAGTGGCGAGCATGCGACGACGAAGCTCGATCTGCCAGCTCGCGATGGCAAACAAAGCCGGGTCTTCCTCATCCCCTTCGCTGCGCCGCCAGGCCATCTGCTCCGAGTCGAGCTGCGCCGCCAGCTGCAAGGGGACGTCGGCAGGCGACCCAAAAGTCTCTTCCAGGCGGCGGGTCCATACGTGGTGCAGCTCGATCACGCCCTCGTCCCTCGCGCGCCGCATCGCCCAACCCGGACGTCCGCCCGAAAGCTCGGACAGCAATTTCGATCGCTTGGCCTCGACGCCGTTCGAGACGAGAAGCTTTTCGATATCGAGTGCCGGAACAGGATGGAAGAAGAGGCGCTGGCAGCGCGAGACCACGGTGGGCAGCACGACGAAGGGATTGAGGCTCGGCGTCGTCAACACGATGACGCGATGAGGGTGCGGCTCCTCGAGGGTTTTGAGCAGTACGCCCTGGTCCTGGTCGCGGACCCGCCCGACATTCGTCACCACCACGACGCGGCGCCCCCCAATCGCCGGCTTGAGGTTCAAGAACGCCTGCAGCGAAAGCTCGTGAAACTCAGGCGGCTTGTCGGGCAGAAGGCGAATCTCGTTGATGGAGAGTGGCTTGATCCGGTCGTCCTCCCAGTAGTCGGGGTGCCGGGTCAGCGGCGCCTCGGGCAGAAGTGCGGACGCCAGCGCACGCGCGGTCATTGCCTTGCCGAGCCCAGACTCGCCAACGAAAAGGTACGCGTGGGCCAGCCGGTCGGTCCTGACCTGCGAGCGCAGCTGGTCGAGGGCCTGCGTGTGGCCGGCTACGGCTTCGAACGGATCGGTCATGGCGCCTGGTTGGTGGCGGCCCGCCGCGCCTTTGTCTCGCGCTCACGCTCGAGGCGCTGGGCTCGGCCCTGGAGCCACACCTCTCGGATGCGCTGCAGAGCGGTGATGTTGGTGACGATCGCCAGCAGGAACACGACGCCGTAAAGCACGTACCCGCCAACCAGCAGTCCGACGACCGTCACGACAACACGTTCTGGCCGCTGGAACAGACCCGTTTTGCAAACAAAACCGAGGCTCTGCGCGCGGGCGCGCACGTAGCTCACCAGGAACGAGCCGGCGAGCGCAGCCAGCGTAGCCAGGACGAGCCAATAGCTTGCGTGGGTCGAGCGCGCCAGTGCGCCGTCGAGGATGTCGCACGTGCCGGCGAAGATCAGCACGACCCCGGCCCATCGCAGGTGGCCAAAAGCCACAAGGCCGGCGGCGAGGAAGGTAAGTCCGAGGCCAACCACCGTGACCTGGTTGGGAGTGATGGGGCTGCGACCGAGCGCAGACACCAGCGCCTCCGCCTGGCGCCGGACCCAGGCCTCAAACCGCGTGGTGAACACCCGTCACCTCCAGTGTTGCCGCCGGTCGTGCGGCGAGTGCCTTACGCGCCTCCTGGTAGACCTCGATGACCTCAGATGCCACAAGCTCCCACGAGTAGCGTCTGGCCTTCTGAATCGCATAGTCGGAAAGCCTTCGCCGCAGCTCGGCGTCGCGCGCGAGGATGACCAGCGACGCAGCCAGCTCGCGCCAGTTTTTCGGCTGCACCGTGACGCTGTCGCGGCCGGACTCGAGCACGGACATGTAGCCCGGCACCTCGGTTGCGACAACCGGGAGACCGGACGCCAGGGCTTCAAGCAGCACGATGCCAAAGCTTTCGGCTCCCGTGGCGGGAGCGCAGAAGATGTCGGCGCTGTTGTAGTAGCGCGGCTTCACGCTGTCGGGCACGTAACCCGCCACGACGACGTTCGGGAGTCGATGCCTGGCCACGTACGACTCGACCCTGCCCCGGAGCGGCCCATCGCCGACGATGATCAGGCGCGTTTGCGGAATCCGCATGCTCATCGCGCGATAAGCCCTCAAAAGGTCGCCCAGGCCCTTGCGCTTCTCGAGCCTGCCGACGAAGAGCACGTTCAGGCATTCGTCGCGCAGATGGCGGATCGGCGCGAGACCCGGCCGGTAGACGCTGACGTCTACGCCGTTGGGAATCACACGCATCGGGAAGGCAGGGAAGTAGCGCTGCACAAATGCGCGCGCCGGCTCGCTTACAGCGATCGCCCGGTGCAGGTGCTCGAGGTAAGGCTGGAGCAGAGGCCGGCCGTAGAAATAGCCGACATTGGATCGCGCGAACGCATGAAAAGTCCCGACGTTGGCAGTGTTCGACATCCGGAGCATCGTGATCGGAAGCGCCGGCATCAGCGGCTCATGGAAATGAAGGACATCGAAGCCTTCGTCCGCGACGATCGCCGCCACCTGGTTGGCGAGGTGAAAGCTCAGCGTGATGCGCGCGACCGAATCGTTGACCGGAATCGCGATCGGCGTCCCGATCCGGTAGAAGCGGGCGCTGTCGAAGTCGACGTCCGCGCGGCTGGAAGGCGCGAAGATGCGGGTTTCGTGGCCGAGCTGCTGGAGCTGGACGGCGAGGTGGCGGACGTGGTCATTCACTCCGCCAGGCGAGGCGAAATCGTACGGCGAAACAAGCCCGACCTTCATTGCGCGGTCATTCCGTGTCCGCCCAGATCCGGTGCGGGACATGCCACTGCTCCGGGTGCTGCTGGACAAAGCGCTCGATGTGCCGGAGCAGCTCCTGGGTTGTGCGAACCTGGTCGGCGCGTGCGTCGCCGGTCGACCTGGCGTAGACGAGCGGTGCTCCTTCGGCCACGTACGTATCGTCCGGCAATCGGTAAACGCATACGGGGAAGAGCGGCGTGCCGAGCCGCAGCGCGATCGCCGCCGGGCCCAAGGGGATCGGCGCCGGCTTGCCGAAGAAGGGCGCTGATCCCGAGCCTCGCCCGCGTGTCGCGGTACCACTCGAACAACGCTCGAGGCTCGAGCTCTTCGGCGAAGAAGCTCACGGGCGACAGCGTCGCGGCCCAGATCGCGGACACAACCTCGTACGAGCCCATGTGGCAGGAGACGACCAGCACGCCCTTGCCGACGGCGCGTGCCTCCTCGAGATAGTCCAGGCCTTTCACCCTCAGCCTGGGCTGCAACGACTCGACCCTCGCCCGCGGAAGCTGCATCAGGTCCGCGTAAGCCTTGGCGTGATTCTGAAAGTTCAGCCAGGACAGTCGGCGCAGCGCGGCCGTGTCGTTCTCCAGCTCCGGGCAGGCGATCTTGAGGTTTCTCTCGAGACGCGGACGCGCGAGCGGGGAAAACAACCAGGCCACGCGCGCCGCCAGCACGGCCAGCGCGTATGCCCACGACCGGGGCAAGCGTTCGACCAGCGACTGCACGGCTTTGAACCCTCGCCATGTCCATTCGCCCATTCCTCAGCGGCCGAACATCGGCCGAAACGCGTACCACTGGTCGGGACGCTCCTTTATGAAATCCTCGAATCGGTTGATCACAGCCTGCATGAGGCTTTCCTTTGTGTCGCCTTCTCGCACGGCAAGCGGAGGGTCGAGATGCACGTGGTATCGGCCAGGGGCCGACGCGTACTGGCATGCCGGCACCAGCGAAGCGCCTGTCTTGAGGGCAAAGGCCGCGGGTCCGCCCGGGACGGTGGCGCGCCGCCCGAAAAAGCTCACCGTGAGCCCCGGCCCCTGTTCCAGGTCGCAAAGGAGGGCGACACCTCCGTTCGCCTGCAGGGCTTCGGTGATGCCCCTCACCGCCGAGCGCCCCAGCATGATCACGTTCAAGCCGAAACGCTGACGGGTCGCCACCACCGCCTCGTTGAGAGACCCAGGGAAGCGCTCGGCTACCGCTGAGATTCGGTAGCCCAAGGCGCCCGCGTATGAGCCCGCCATATCCCATGAGCCCATGTGCGGCGTGGCCATGATCACGCCCTTGCCACGTGCCAACCCCGCGTCGAGATGCTCGAGCCCATCGACCGACATCCGCGCCATCAGCTCCTGCGGCGTGAGACTCCCCAGGAGCAGGAAGTCCATGAGCACGCGGCCATAGTTCTGGAAAGCACTCCTGGCCACGCGCGCGACCTCCGGGTCCGACCGCTCGCGACCTAGCGCGGCGGCGTAGTTGTCGAGCGCAGCGTTCCGCTGGGCGCGGCTGAGCCAGAACCATGCCGTGCCGCCCGGCGCGGCCGCGGCATGTCGCAGCCCAGCCGGAAACGCGCGCAGCACCCGCGCGCTCGCTTGGTAGCTAGCGCTTAGCAGCTGCGGCCGGCTTGGTGCGGGCGACGCGGCGGTCGCGCCCATTGACTCCCGCCTTATCACCTTCGATGAACTCCTCCACCAACTGCCTGGCCTCGTTGTCGCTGTACTGGACGGGCGGCGACTTCATGAAGTACGAGCTCGGACCTTCGAGCGCGCCACCGATGCCCCTGTCGATCGCCAGCTTGGCGCACCGCACCGCGTCGATGACGATGCCCGCCGAGTTGGGCGAATCCACGACCTCGAGCTTGAGCTCGACATTGAGAGGTACGTCGCCGAACGAGCGGCCCTCGAGCCGGATGTACGCCCACTTGCGATCGTTCAGCCAGGGCACATAGTCGGACGGGCCGATGTGGACATTGTCCTTACCGATGTCATAGTCGAGCTGCGACGTGACCGACCGCGTCTTGGAGATCTTCTTCGACATCAGCCGCTCCCGCTCGAGCATGTTCAGGAAGTCTGTGTTCCCGCCGAAGTTCAGCTGGTAGGTCCGTTCGAGCTTCACGCCGCGGTCACGGAAGAGGCGGGTCAAGACGCGGTGGATGATGGTCGCACCGACCTGGGACTTGATGTCGTCGCCGATGATAGGGAGGGTCTTGTCGAGGAAACGCTTCTGCCAGTAGGGCTCACGCGCGATGAAGACGGGGATACAGTTGACAAAACCGACGCCTGCGGTCAACGCCTGCTCCACGTACCACTTGGTCGCCTCTTCCGAGCCGACGGGCAGATAGCTCACGAGCACGTCCGCCTTCGTCTTCTTGAGGATGCCGACGACATCCGATGTCTCACCGGGGGCCTTTTGCACGACCTCGGAGAGGTACTTGCCGATGCCGTCATGTGTCATGCCGCGCTGGACCCTGACGCCGGTGCGCGGCACGTCCGCGAACTTAACCGTGTTGTTGGGCTTGGCGTCGATGGCCTCGGACAGGTCGAGCCCGACCTTGTTCTTGTCGATGTCGAACGCGGCGACGAACTCGATGTCGCGGATGTGATAGCCGCCGAGGTCCACGTGCATCAGCCCAGGGACTGAGTCTTTGGGCGACGCGTCACGGTAGTAGTGCACGCCCTGGACCAGCGAGGAAGCGCAGTTGCCGACGCCCACGATGGCCACCCGGACCTTCTTGTTGCGCTGACCGTTTCTGTGATTGGCGCTCATGCGCCCACCTCCTCACCGACTTTCATCTTCTGTGCCATGCCGAGCATCTGGTCCAGGCGCTCCCGATAGCGCCTGATGTTCTCCACGTCGAGCGAGCAATAGACCTGCCGGCCTTCGCGTCTGGTTCGGATCACCCCGCCCAGGCGGAGCATCCTTAGGTGCCAGGAGATGCGCGGCTGGCTCATGTGCAGGTGGAGAGCCAGGTCGTTGACGTTGACCTCGCCGAGCTTGGCCAGGCGCTCGAGGATGCGCAGGCGGGTGGGGTTGGCGAAGCCCAGGAAATGGTCGGGCAGCTCATTGCGCGGGTTCTGGAGAAACATAAAGGTTCCTTTATAAGCCAGTCTAAAGCATAAAGGCTGGTTTATGTGTTGGGCGCGATGTGCACAGCTACGACCCATGCCAGAGCGACCCGGTCCGTGGCATCCCGCCCGCGACCTGTGGGCCCCTCCAATTGCCCTCTCGGAGCTTACTTCCCTTTGACGAGGTCGAGAAACTCGGCTCGGGTGCGCGGGTCGCGCCGGAATGTGCCGAGCATGCAAGACGTGATCATCTGTCCGCCCGGCCTCTCGACTCCGCGCATCTCCATGCACAGGTGGCGCGCCTCGACGACCACCCCGACACCTTTCGGGGCGAGCACCGCGCTCAACGCCTCCGCGATCTCCTTGGTGAGCTTCTCCTGGATCTGAAGGCGGTGCGAGAAGACCTCGACCAGTCGGGGGATCTTGCTCAGCCCGACCACCTTGCCTTTCGGCAGGTAGCCGACATGAACATGCCCGAAGAAGGGCAGCATGTGATGCTCGCACAGGCTGTAGAACGCGATGTCCTTGACGACGACCATCTCGTCGTAGTCCTGGTCGAAGGTTGCGTCTGCGACGACATCTTCCGGGTTGACGCCATAGCCGTCGGTCAGCTCTCGCAAAGCGCGCGAGACGCGTTCCGGCGTCGCCTTCAGACCCTGGCGATGGGGGTCCTCGCCCAGCTCGACGAGCAGAGAGTCGACCAGCTCGGCGATCGGGTCAGCCAGCTTCGGCTTCGGCGCAGCCAGGACCCCAAGGAGCGGTTTCGTGCCAAGGCGTTCTCCGCGGCCGCCTGGTCGCTCGCGCTTCAGCGGCCCGACCTGGCCGAGCTCCATCGCGCCGAGAAGCTGACCTCGATCGAAGGCGTCGGCGAAGGCATCGCCAGGGTGCTGTCCGATGTGATCCAGACCGGGGCGAGCCGTTATCTGAACCGCCTGCGCGAGCTGTCGAAGCAGCCTGAGCGAGGGGACGAGTCCGACCTCGACTTCGACGACTACCGGGGCGATATCCATTCCCACACGAACTGGAGCGACGGCCGGGCGACCATGCTCGAGATGGCGCGAGGCGCGCAGGCGCTTGGCTATAGCTACCTGGGCATCACCGACCACTCGCCCCGCATCACGGTGGTGCATGGCCTCAACGCGGAACGGCTGGTCGCGCAGTCGAGGGAGATGGCCGATGTGCAAAGCCAGGTCGATGGGATGACCCTGCTGCAGGGCATCGAGGTCGACATCCTGGAGGACGGCTCACTCGACCTCCCGGACGCTGTGCTGGAGATCCTTGACGTCGTTATCGCCTCGCCGCACGTGAAGCTGCGTCAGGAGCCCGCCGCCATGACCGAACGCATGATGCGCGCGGTCTCCCATCCGCACGTCGATGTGATCGGCCATCCGACTGGCCGCCGGCCAGGCTCGCGGGAGGGTGCGTCGTACGACTTCGAGCTGGTGTTCCGGGAAGCCGCCAAGCGCGGCGTTGCTCTGGAGATCGACTGCGACCCGGCGCGTATGGACCTTTCGCCAGAGATGGCGCGTCTTGCCTACGAGTACGGATGCAACTTTGCGATCGACGCCGACGCGCACGCGCCCGCGGAGTTTGCTTACGTGCCGATGGCGCTGTGGATGGCGCGGCGGGCGGGAATCGCGCGAGACCGCATCCTCAACTTCCGATCGCCCGATGAACTTACGATGACTCGCTGATGGCGCGGGTCGGGATCATGATCGAGGGCCAGGAGGGTCTGAGCTGGGACCGCTGGCGCAGGATCTGCCAGGACACCGACCGCCTGGGGTTCGCCTCGCTTCGGCGCAGCGACCATTTCGTATCGCTGAATGGGCGCCCCGACCTGGACTGCATCGAGTGCTGGATCTCGCTCGCGCTCGCGGCCGAGTGGACGAAGAACATCGAAATCGGCCCGATGGTCAGCCCGATGACGTTTCGCCCACCCGCTCTGCTCGCCCGCATGGCGGCGGCGGTCGACATCGTCGCGACCGGGCGACTCATCCTCGGGGTCGGCGCCGGATGGAACGAACATGAGCACCGAGAATTTGGGATTCCCTTTTATACGGAAAGACAGCGCTTCGACATGCTGGAGGCCGGCATCAAGGTGATTCGCGAGACCTGGAGCAAGTCGAACCCCAAGCCCGTACGCAACCCGATCCCTATTCTGCTCGGCGGCAAAGGCTTGAAGCGAACGCTTCCCCTCGTAGCGCGTGAAGCTTCGGAATGGAATTACTCCAAGCTCGACGCCGACGGTTACCGGCAGCGACGCGATTTGCTCGAGCAGCTCTGCCGTGACGCGGGACGTGACCCGACCAGCATTCGCCACTCCGTGATGACCAGCTTCCTCATCGGCCGCAACAGGAAAGAGTTGCTCGAACGGGCAGCCCAGGTCAGCGAGGTGATCGACGACCTGAACGGGATGACCCCCGAGGAAGTGCTCGAAAACCGAAAGGATGCATGGCTGGTGGGTACGCCCGAGCAGATCGCGGAGCGCATGCGAGAGTTCGCCCGGCTGGGGATCGACCTGTTCATGCTCCAGCACTTCCTACTCGACGACGGGGACGCGCTGGAGCTGGTGGCGAAAGAGTTGATGCCGGCCGTCGCCTGACGGCGCCTTACACGAGCTTTACGTGGCGGTCCGGCGTTCTTCCGAGGGTAAGGTATCAGCGTGGATTTCGATCTGAGCGAGTCGGAGAAGGCGTTTCGTGACGAGGTGCGGGCCTGGCTGAAGGCAAACGCGCCGCTTGAAGACGGCTCGACCGACATGAAGGAATTCATCGACACGCGGCGCGCCTGGCAGAAAAAGCTCTATGAAGCGGGCTACGTCGGGATCACCTGGCCGAAGGAGTACGGCGGGCGCGGCGGCGGCTTCATGGACCAGCTGATCTTCAACGACGAGATGATCACGGCCCATGCTCCAGACCCGATAAACGTCATCGGCCTCGGCATGGGCGGGCCGGTGGTTATCGCGCATGGCACCGACGAGCAAAAGAAGCGATATCTGGCTCCGTTGCTGTCGGCGGCAGAGATCTGGTGTCAGGGCTTCAGCGAACCCAACGCCGGAAGCGACCTTTCAGGGCTGCAGACCCGGGCAGAGGACAAGGGCGACCACTACGTCGTCAACGGACAGAAGGTCTGGACGACGCTTGCCCATGTCGCGAAGTGGTGCATGCTCCTCGTCCGCGAACGCAAGGAAGCCAACCCGCGGGAAGGCCTGACCTATCTCCTGGTCGACATGGAGAGCCCCGGCATAGAGGTCCGGCCCCTGGTCCAGATCACGGGCGACGCCGAGTTCAACGAGATCTTCTTCAAGGACGTGATGGTGCCCAAATCGCAGATCCTGGGCGAGGCTGGGGGCGGATGGGCCGTCGCGATGACCACGCTGCTCCACGAGCGCGGCACCCTTGGTCTCGCGCTCGCGACGCGCGCTCAGATCACGGCTTCCGAGCTCGCGGAGCGTGCGCGCAAGCTCGGACGCGGCTCGGACCGGCTCGTCAGGCAGAAGATCGCCCAGCACACGATCGAAGCGCGCGCCCTGCAGCTCAACGGCTACCGCGCGGTGACGGCGGCCAAACGCAGCGGCATTCCCGGCCCCGAGGGTTCCATCCTCAAGCTCATGTGGTCCGAGCTGAACCAGCGGATGACGGAGACGGCGATGGACATCGGCGGGCCGGGATCGCAGGTCGGTGACGGGGACGGTTGGAAGTACCAGTTCTTGCGCTCGCGGGCCAACACGATCGAGGCCGGGACCTCGGAAGTTTTACGCAACATCCTGGCCGAAAGGGTCCTCGGTCTCCCGCGATCTCGGTAGATTAGGTCCGGTGACCGCTGTCGCCTCGAAGGCGGCCGGCGCAGGCGCGAAGACGGGCCTCGACCGCGGAGTCATGGCGGTCTTCGCCGGCTTGATGCTCGGCTCGCTGGTTGCATCTCTCAACATGACCCTGGTCGCGCCGGCGCTGCCGACCATCGTCGCGGAGCTGGGCGGGCTTGCGGACTACAGCTGGATCCCCATCTCGGCGATGCTCGCGTCCACAATCGTCGTGCCGGTCGCGGGCAAGCTCTCCGACATCTATGGGCGCAAGCCGCTCTACATGACAGGCATCGTCGTTTTCGCCGTGGGCTCTGCCCTGTCCGGAATGGCGCCGAACTTCTGGTTCCTCGTCTTCGCGCGCTTCGTGCAGGGCGCCGGAATGGGCTTCATCATGCCCCTCTCGCAGGCGATCATCGGCGACATCATCTCGCCGCGCGAACGCGGCAAGTACCAGGGCATGCTCGGCGCCTCTTTCGGGCTCGCGTCGATCGTCGGTCCCGCAGCGGGCGGATTCATCACCGAGCACTTCTCATGGCGATGGCTGTTCTTCGTCAACCTTCCGGTGGCTCTTGTGACGCTGGTCGTCGTCGGTCTGTTCATGCACGTACCCAATCCGCGGCGCAAGCACGCGATCGACGTCTGGGGAAGCGTGACGCTATCGGCGGGAATCACCTGTGCGCTGCTGGCGACGGTCTGGGGCGGCGTGCAGTACCCCTGGATGTCATGGCAGATCGTCGGCCTCTACGGCGCTGCCGCGTTGCTGCTCGGCGCTTTCGCGTGGGTCGAGACGCACGCGCCTGAGCCAGTCCTTCCGCTGCACCTGTTCAAGAGCAGCATCTTCACGTTCTCAAACATCGCCAGCGTCGGCGTCGCGATGTCGATGTTCGGGGCCATCTTCTTTCTTCCGGTCTTCGTCCAGGGCGTGATCGGCAACAGCGTCACGAACTCGGGCGCGATCCTCGTCCCGATGCTGGTGTCGATGATCGTGACCAGCGTTGCGAGTGGCTGGTTCATCTCTCGCACCGGGCGATACAAGGTCCCACTTCTCGGCGGTCTCTTGTCGATGGGCGCGGGTTACTACATGCTCGCCAACTTCACCATCGAGACGACCAATCAATCCGTCATCGTGGCGATGATCCTCATCGGCCTCGGTCTTGGCGTCACGATGCAGACGTACACGCTCGTCGTGCAGAACTCCGTCAGCCGGGAAGACCTGGCGGTGGCGACTTCGGCGACGCAGCTTTCCCGGTCGATGGGGGCAGCGATCGGGCTCGCGATCCTCGGCACGATCCTGACCCAGGGGATGCAGAGCTCGATGGCGAAATACCTGCCGGCTTCGGCCCTGCAAAGACTTCATTCATCGGACAGCGGCGCGGCTGCGACCGCGATCTTCGATCCGTCGCTGCTCGCCAAGCTGCCACCCGCGATCGCGGCGGGAATCAGGCACGGTCTGGCCGACGCGCTCCATCCCGTCTTCCTCGCGGGCTTGCCGATCATCGCGATCAGCTTCGTCGCGACGCTGTTCATTCGGGAGGTGCCGCTTCGCCAAACCGCGCACGTGACGGCCGGACGGCGCGGTCAAAATGCATTGGTGGAGCCTGAAGAAAGCGCTCTGATCTGATATTTGCTTGTCTTGCGGGGGCCATGCAGGACAGAATTCCGCACGTGAACGAAGCCCCTCGGCGAGACCGGCAGATGATCTGGGCCTTTTGGCTGGCCGCTGCCTTGGCAGCAAGCGCGGGCGTCCTTCCGTTTGCTTTCGGCGGCACGACGAGCCGCGTTGCGGTGGTGGCCATCCCTTTCGGGGTCGCGGCCCTGGCGCTGGGCGCCTGCGCCCTGCTGCGCGACGCGGGACGCACGATCACCTCAGGCCTGTACTTCGTCGCCGGACTCGCAATCGTCTACGGGCTTCTGTCGATGTTCTCGCTGCCCCTGCAGCAGGCCATCGGCGGCACCTGCCCGGTGCCGCCTCAGCCCTGCGCCCCCGGCCTGCAGCGGCCACTGACGGTCGCTGAGAACACGGGCATGGGGTTTGGCGCCGGGTTTGCGATCGCTTCCCTCCTGGTCGGATTCTTCGGTCTGCTGGTCTTTTATCGCCGGGCCGTCCTGCCGCCATCCGCCCCGCCGGAGCGCAAGATCCCCGCGATCGCGCCGCCGCCGTCAGCCGTGCAGCCCGTCGCGGTGACCCCGACGCCCAACAGCTCCGCCGCCGAAAATGGGTCAGCGCCGGAAGACGAGCCTGAGCTGCCGGCGCATCAGGAAGACGAGAGGCCGGAGCTTCCGCCGCACGAGTCGACTCCACCCACAACTTAGACTCGGTCCGTGGATTTCGCGTTTTCGGAAGAGCAGGAAATGCTGCGCCGCTCGGCGCGCGGGTTCCTGGCCAAGGAATGCGGTCCAAAGGTCGTGCGCAGGGTGATGGAGAGCGCCGACGGCTACGACGCCGCACTCTGGAAGAAAATCTCTGACCTGGGCTGGACGGCGCTGGGCATCCCTGAGGAGTACGGCGGCGTCGGCACCTTCCTCGATCTCATCGTCGTGCTCGAAGAAGCCGGGCGCGCCCTGCTGCCCGGACCCTTCTTCTCGACCATGGGACTCGCCGTCCCCGTCCTCATCGAAGCCGGTACCGAGGCCCAGAAAAAGGATGCGCTGGGCGCCATCGCATCCGGATCCGCGAAGGCCACTCTTGCCTTCACCGAGCCGTCAGGCCGGTGGGACGCGGACAGCATCGCACTGGGCGCGCACAAGAAGGGCGGCGGCTGGCAGCTGGACGGCGTGAAGCTCTTCGTGCCAGAAGCCGATGTGGCCGATTACACGGTCGTGGTGGCGCGCAGCCGCGGAACTGGCGAGGAAGGGATCACGCTCTTCCTGGTCAGGGGCAAGCCGAAAGGCATGACCGTCAAGCCGCTCGAGACCCTCGACATGACGCGGCGTTGGAGCGAAGTCCGGTTCGACGGCGTGGAGCTCGACGGAGACGCGGTCATGGGCACGGCGGACAAGGCTTGGCCGCAGCTGAAGCGCGGTCTCGAATGGGCGACCGCCGCGCTGTGCGCGGAGATGGTCGGGGGCAT
This sequence comes from Chloroflexota bacterium, assembly GCA_005881275.1. Classification (GTDB taxonomy): domain Bacteria; phylum Chloroflexota; class Dormibacteria; order Dormibacterales; family Dormibacteraceae; genus 40CM-4-65-16. Next base: position 72,872 of record VBEF01000036.1, on the reverse strand, counting down.
CCAGAAAGTCCTCGAGACGTCCACCGATTATGCGAAGACCCGTCATCAGTTCGGAAAACCGATCGGCATCTACCAAGCCGTGTCGCACAAGCTCGCGGACATGCTCGTGCTCTCCGAAAGTGGCAGATCGGCGACTTACTATGCGGCGTGGGCGGTCGACGCCGACGCGCCTGACCGGTCGCTTGCGTCGTCCATGGCCAAGGCTTACGTTTCGGACGCGTACCGCAAGGTCGCCGGCGATGGGATCCAGGTGCACGGCGGGATCGGCTTTACCTGGGAGCACGATATGCACCTCTACTTCAAGCGCGCCAAGTCGTCAGAGGTGACGCTCGGCGACGCCACTTACCACCGCGAGCTCGTCGCCCAAGCCCTCGATCTCTAAGCGCTCACTCACAGCTAGCCCTCCACAAGAAGGCGGAAGACCACCAACCCAAAGAGGGCACAGATCGGGATGACCAGGCCGCGGAACAGGGCCCAATAGTTCGACCACGCTTCTCGCAGCCGATCAAGGCGGCGGCCAGATCCGAACACGAGTGACCAGTAAATCGGCAGCGCGGCGCCCGTGTTGAGGGCCAGCGCAAGCAGGGCGATACCGCCGGCACCGGCCAGCCAGAGCTGCAGCGGGCCCGCGGATCCGAAGCCAAGCTGCACTCCCCAAACCGCGGCGCCGACCAGCAGGGCGGCCAACGCCGGAAAGCCGAGCAGAAAGAACGCAGCGAAGCTGAGGATGACCAGAATCAGCATCAGGGCGAGCGTCGCGACGATCCCGGACAGCCCCGCAGCAGCGACAGTCACCCCATTCGCCTGGGCAGGCGCGTCGTGGCTGACCACGGCTACTGGCGTTGGATCGATCGCCACCCCGCTCGCAGCCGCTCGCACGTCCGCCCAGGAGTGCCAGTGCTCATTCGCGCTGATGGCGCCCGAGATGCCGGCCGCCGCCACGGCCAGGACGACGCCCGCGACGACCGCGGCGGCGTTCCGGCGAATCACCCCGACCGGCAGCCACGATCGTTTGCGCCGGGTCCGTGCCAGTCCGGTCTCCATGAGCCTTTCGCGATCGAAGGTCCCGCCGCACAGGATCGTGAGGGCGACGCAGGCTGTGATGGGAAGCAGCAACGAGACGAGCGCCAGCGGCGACCGGAAGACGAACAGGGCCAGAGGCAGATCGGCCACCGCCGCCGAAACGGGCGAGAGCAAGAACGACCAGGCGCCGCCGGCCGCACCCTCGCGCGGGAACAGCATGAAGCCGAGCATCCGGCCCATCGCGGCCCAGTAGGAGGTGACCGCCGCGACAAAGCCGAAGACGGGGAGCAGATCCCACGGCGCGGCTTCGCCGAACAGGCTGAGAAGCGCCAGCCCGGCCGCGGTCCACAAGGTCACCCATACGGTGCTGACGATCGCGCCCGGCAGCACCTCGAGCCAGATGATGGAAGGATCGTCGACCGGCGTGTAAAGCAACACCTCGAGCGAGCCCTGGGCTTTCTCCCACCAGATGCCGATCGAGCTCTTGATCGATTCGAGAAGTGCGAACGACAGAAAAAATAGAGGCAGCAGCAAGCCTGCCTGCAAGGCATTGCCGCCCGCTAAGTGCTGGGCCACCTGACCGGCGACGCCGGGCAGCTGACCGAAAAGCGATGTCGCGACGACCAGGAGCAGCACAAACGCGTTGAGGTAGCCGACCCAGCTGAGATCCCCGCGACGCCACCAGGAGCTCACATAGAAAGGAAGCGCGTGGCGCAGGAGCCTGCCCTGGTTCGAAAGCGACGCGAACATTCGTGGCGCGCGGATGCCTGAGGTGACCAGAGCAGAACGCGTTGGCTCGGAATGCGCCTCGGCGGCCGGCGCAGCCATCGCTTTCAGGTACACCGACTCCAGCGTCGTCTCGTCCTCCTCGAGCTCGTGGAACGGCGCACCGTGCTCCGCGAGCAGGCCCTGAAGCCGAGCCGCGAAATCCGCCCGTTCCGCGGCGGGCGTCGGCCAGGGCAGTGTGTAGTGCAGGCGATCGCCGTCAAAGCTGTGATCGAGTGCTTGCTCGCTCAGCCAGCGCGCCACCGGCTCTGCCTTGGCGAGAGGACGGGCGAGACGAGCGATGAATTGCCTGCCTTTCCCGACCTGCTGGCGCAGCTCTTCCGGACTTCCATGGGTCACCACGACCCCGCGCCGCATGATGGCGATGCGGTCAGCCATCAGCTCCGCTTCGCTGAGAACGTGCGTTGTCACGATCAGGGCCGCACCGCGTTGCTTCTGCTCGTCGAGATACCTGCGCATGTCCGCCGCCGCCACCGGGTCGAGCCCGGCGGTCGGCTCATCGCAGAAGATCCAGTCGGGATCGTGAAGCGTGGCCCTGATCAGCGCCACCTTCTGCGCCATGCCGCGGGAGTACGCGGCGAGGACCGTGGTCTTGCGGTCCGCGAGCTCAAATCGTTCGAGCAATGCTGCGATGCGTTTGCCGCGAAGTTCCCTGGGGACGGCGTACAGGAATCCGAAGTGGTCGAGGTACTCCGGCGCCGTGTTGCGACCATAGAGCCGCGACTGGTCAGGCACCACGCCAAGCCGAGCCCGAATCGAATCAAGGTGCTCTGGCAGCCGCAGCCCGTCCAGCTCGACCAGGCCGCTATCTGGACGGAGGATGCCGCCGAGGCATCTGAGCGTCGTGGACTTGCCGGCGCCGTTCTGTCCGAGAAGCACAAGAATCTCACCCTGCTCGACGTGCAGGTCCACCCCGGCGACTGCCCTGACCTCGCCAAAGCTTTTGCGCAGGCCCTCGACGCGGATCATGGGAACCCTGGATTCCAGAAGATCAGATCTTTTCGAACGAGTCCACCGACATCACGAAAACTGTCGCGCCGCCGACCTCAACCTCGACCGGGAAGGCCATGAAGAACTCGCCGGGTTCAGCGAGCGGTGGCACCGGCGACAGATAGCGGCTGCGCTCATGGCAGTTGTCGTGGATGACCTTCAGCGCCTCCGTCACCTGCCCGTCGTCAACTCCGATCATCAACGTGACGTTGCCCTGCTGCAGGAAACCGCCCGTCGACGAGATTCGCGTGGAGCTGACGCCCTTGTCGGTCAACGCGGCCACTGCGCGCTGCGCGTCCTCTCCCTGTACGACGGCGATGATCAGCTTCAATCCATGCCCCCGACGAGCGGCTTGAGATGGTCGCGAACCTCGTAGTGGATCTTGTCCCGCGTGCCGGTCGCGTCGAGACGCACGAAGCGCTTTGGCTCCGCCGCCGCGAGCTTTTCGTAAGCCTCGGCGACCTTGCGGTGGAACTCGATCGATTCGCTCTCCATGCGGTCCTTGCGCTTCCCAGCCTCCTCGTGGCGGCTGAGTCCGGCCTCGACCGGTCCGTCCAACCAGAACGTGATGTCAGGTCGCGGGAAGGTTGGGGGCCAGACGGTCGGCAGACCTCTTGCCCCACCCTGGTAGGCGAGAGTTGAGTCGTGGTAGCGGTCGGCGATGACGATCTGGCCCGCCGCGAGCGCCGGCACGATGACCTCGGCAATGAGCTGGCGGCGTGACGCCATGAACAGGTACATCTCCGCCTCGGGGTCTATCTCCAGGCCCTTGTACAGGAGAACGTCGCGAATCTGCTCGCCCAGCTCGGTGCCTCCCGGCTCGCGAACCGCGACCGGGTCGTGCCTGGAGAGCCATTCGCCCAGCAGCTCGGCCTGCGTGGTCTTGCCCGAGCCCTCCGTGCCCTCAAAGGTGATGAACAGCCCCCGCTTAGCCACCAGGCGGAACTCTAACTAAGCGGGTTCCTCGGGCGACGGAGTTATGCGAAGCCGGCGCTGCGGCTCCTTGCCGGTGCTGCGGGCCGAGAGCTCGTTTTCAGCCACGAGCTGGTGCTGCAGGCGGCGCAAGTACGCATTCTGGGGCGAGATCTCGACCGGTCTCAGGGTCGTTTTGACCTGGCGGATGGCGGCGGCGGCCTCTGCCAGGGCGCGGGTCGTCGCCTCGTCCTGCTTGTCGACGCCGTAGATGCGTGAGAGCGCGTCCCGCACCTGGCTCGCCGAGTTGCTTTTGAGGATGTGAATCGGCAGCCCTCGGCTCTCAGCCTGGCGCAGGCTGTCGGGGCGCCGGCGGTAGTGGTTCTTCAGGGTCAGCACGGCGCCCGCGCCGTCGAGGTTGCCGAGCACCCGCACCGGCAGATCGAGCTCCTTGATCGACTGCTCGACGTGATGCCGGCTGACGCCGTACGGAAAGATGCCGAGCGGCTTGGCGGGTGAGCCCGCGGCAGGCGCCGGCTCGGAGGCCACCACGACCGGAGCGTCCACGTTCGAGATCACGCGACCCTCACGCGTGCGGACGCGGATCTTGGGTGTCTGCATCGGCCCGCGAAGCGCGGTGTCGACGACGTCGGCGAGCGGCATGTGAATCGCGACCCGATCGCGGTCCTGAATCTCGACCAGCACGTCAAATGTGGGCGGCGCCTTCCGCTCGAGCACAGACTTCTGGGTGCCGCGCCGCCGCGCCTCCTCGTCGGAGAGGGTCACGCTCTGGATGCCGCCCAGGAGGTCGTTGAGCGTCGGGTTCACGAGCAGGTTCTCGAGCGTCTGACCGTGCGCGGTCGCGATGAGCTGCACGCCGCGCTCCGCAATGGTCCGCGCCGCCGCCGCCTCGAGCTCTGTCCCGATCTCATCGATGACGATGACCTCGGGCATGTGGTTCTCGACCGCCTCGATCATCACGGCATGCTGCAGCAGCGGCGTCTTCACCTGCATGCGCCTGGCGCGCCCAATGCCGGGATGCGGGATATCGCCGTCGCCGCCGATCTCATTTGACGTATCGACGATCACGACCCGCTTGCGCAGCTCATCGGCAAGCAGCCGCGCGCACTCCCGCAGCATTGTCGTTTTGCCAATACCGGGACGGCCGAGCAGCAAGATGCTCTGGCCGCTGACGACGATGTCGCGGATGATCTCGCCCGTTCCTGTCACCGCCCGGCCGACGCGCATGGTCAGGCCGACGATTCGTCCCGACCTGTTGCGTATCGCCGATACGCGATGCAGGGTGCGCTCGATGCCGGCGCGGTTGTCGTCTCCGAACTGGCCGACATTGTTGGCCACGTGCTCGAGATCGGACGCGGAAACCGGATGATCCGCGAGCAGAATCTCGCGACCGGGTACCCGCGCCGCCGGCTCGCGACCGAGGTCGAGCACGATCTCCAGCAGTTCGCTCGGGTCGATCCGTTCGTGCAGCGCGCGCGCAAGCTCGGGCGGCAGGGCACGCGCGAGCAGCTCGACCTCCTCATCCCAGTTCGCGGCGCGAGACTGTTGCCTTGCCTCAGCCATCACCCGAAAGAAGGCACCAGTCCTTTCTCTCGCACCGGCTTAGGCACCCTCACCGCGAGCTCTTTGACGAGCAACAGCTGCGTCAGCAAGACGGTGAACCCACGCCCGCGAAGGGCGTCGATCATGTGCGAATCATAGTGACGGAGGCTCGACCAGGCGGGCGATTCTGACTCGCGGAGGAGTGAGATGCCGAAATCCGCGAGCTCGGCGGGCAGCGTATTTTCGGGCAGGGCCATGAACTGCAAAGTGTCAGGGCGGGCGCCGCTCCCACGCTGCATCCTGACCCAGCCGACGATCTCGATCCGATCCACCACGTGCCCTCCGGCCAATTCGCCTGAGTGCAGCGCCCTCCACTCGCGGTACGTGGGAGCCTCCAGCTGGGACACGCCCTGGGGGGTGACCTTGCGATACAGCTGGTAGAGCTTGCGGTCGTCGCCGCGCTTCACCGCCCGCAGTCCGTCCGGATATTGGTTCGAACGCTGCGACGGCTTTTCCGCGTAGACGACCTGCTCGGTCGCGTACTGGCGGAAACCCTGCGTGCGGAATGCGGGCAGCAGTGGGTCGCGGTCGGGAAGGCGAACGAACAAGCGCAGCGATCCGCGCTCGAGGGCCTGGTTGCACAGGTGCTGCACCAGGGCGGGCGCGACATCGTCGGGATCCGCTTCGTCAGCGACCTGGAGGTTGAGGACTTGCAGCACTCGGGCCCGCCGAAGGTCGAGACCGATCGGTTGGCCGGAGGCCTGGATGAAACCAACCACCTTGCCGTTCTCCTCCGCCACGTACATCAACGTCTCCTGGGATAGAGGCAGCAGAGCAGACAGGGTCGAGCTCAACAGCGTCCACAGCCGCGCGGCGGGCGGGGCCGCTTCGCTTAACCGAATGTCCGAAGAGCGGTGCATCTCTTCGATCCGCGCGAGGTCGAGCAGGCCGGCGGTGCGCACCTTCATCAGCTGGAACCGCTTGCAAGGCGCACGAACTCTCGGTGCAGCCGGAGGTCGCCGCTCAATTCTGGATGAAAGCCAAGCGCAACGATTCGCCCTTGCCGTACCGCCACCGGGTGGCCATCGTGCATCGCCATCACATGCACGTCGCCAACGCGTTCGACCAGCGGCGCGCGGATGAAGACGCCGGGAAATGTTTTGCCGTTGAGCCCTTCTATGTGAAGGGGCGCCTCGAAGCTTTCGACCTGCCGGCCGTATCCGTTGCGGCGCACACCGATGTCGAGCAGGCCGAGGCTGCGCTGGTCGGGCATTCCGTCGGTGATGTCCCGCGCGAGCAGGATCATCCCCGCACAGGTGGCAAGCGTCGCAAGCCCACCTTGAATTGCGTCACGGACCGGTTCGAGCAGGCCGGTCCGCTCCATCAGCATCGCCATGGTCGTGCTCTCGCCTCCGGGAAGCACGATCCCGTCGAGTCCGTCGAGGTCTTCACGCTCGCGCACCAATCGCGTGCGCGCGCCGGCGGATTCCAGAGCGCGCATGTGCTCAGCGAAGGCACCCTGCATCGCGAGGACCCCGATGAGCGGCGCCCGGAGCTTCACCGACCGGGGAGATCTACCAGCCTCGGGCAGCGAGAAGCTCGTCCTTCGGAATGGTCGGGATCTCGAGGCCGTGCATGGCCTTGCCGAGACCGGCGGAAACCTCGGCCAGGACCTCCGGCTTGTCGAAGTACGTGGTCGCCGCGACGATCGCCTTGGCACGCTTCAAGGGGTCCTCCGACTTGAAGATGCCTGACCCGACGAACACCCCGTCGACTCCCAGCTGCATCATCAGGGCCGCGTCGGCCGGCGTCGCGATGCCGCCGGCGGCGAAGTTGACGACTGGAAGGCGGCCGAGCTTCTGACACTCGGCGAGAACCTCAACGGGGGCGCCGATCTGCTTCGCCTCGTGCACAAGCTCCGCGTGGTTCATGCCTTGCAGGTTGCGGATCCCGGCGTTGACGGCCCGCGCGTGGCGTACGGCCTCGACGACATTGCCGGTGCCGGCCTCGCCTTTGGTCCGGATCATGGCCGCGCCTTCAGCGATGCGACGAGTCGCTTCGCCCAGGTCGCGGCAACCGCACACGAAAGGAACCTTGAAAGGGTGTTTGTCGATGTGGTTCTCTTCGTCAGCGGGGGTCAGGACCTCCGACTCGTCGATGTAGTCGATGCCAAGCTCTTCGAGGATCTGGGCCTCGACGAAGTGGCCGATCCTGCACTTGGCCATGACCGGGATCGTGACCGCGGCCATGATCGACTTGATCAGATCCGGGTCAGACATGCGCGCCACACCGCCTTCCTTGCGGATATCGGCGGGGACCCGCTCCAGGGCCATGACCGCGCATGCGCCCGCCTCCTGCGCGATGCGGGCGTGCTCGGCGGTGACGACGTCCATGATGACGCCGCCCTTCAGCATCTGGGCCAGCCCGGCCTTCACCTTGAAGGAACCCTTCACAGAGCCGTCTCCATTACCCGAACCGTTGCGTTCGGCCACGTTCGGAATTCTACGGGCCCCTCCGGCCCTTCGGGCCACCCCCATGAAGGAGAGGGCTCTGGACTAGAGGCGCTCCAGAACGAGTGTGCGCTTGCTTGCGTACTCGTGGTCCGAGAGCAGTCCGTCCCGGTGGAGCCGGGTCAGCATGTCCATCTCCTCGAGCACGTCGAGCAGCGGGGCCATCGTCCGCCGGGCCAGGTACGCGTCGGAGGCAGTGCCGGCCTCCTCGCCACGCGCGTCGAACTCGCGGACGAAAAAGAGCGCTTTGACGGCTGAAAACGGGATCCCGAGCTTGCGGATCGGGCTATCGCTCTGCTCCGCGTGGAGGTGGAGCACCACGCCGTAGCGGTGCCGCTCCAGGGTGCCGTCGAGATGGCCCCGAAGCACCTCCCCGTCCAGGAAGCGGATCGCCACCTTGCGGGTCGGCGTGTCGGCCAGCTCCTTGTCGCGCTGAAGCTCCACCCATTTCACGGCCGTGAGCGGGATCCAGGCCGTCTCGTTGTTCTCCAGGCCGCCGGCGTCATCGACCTCGACCAGGAAGTCAGGCTCGTCGAAATCGAGATCGCGGGCTACGCCCTCCACGGTCTCGTCGTCGAAGAACCGGACGACTATCCGAGCCATTTCACACCTACTGTACTAACCGTCATTTAGCTTCACTCCTGCGCTGGTCTTTGAGCCGTCGCCGCCCGATCCGGCGGGCACATTTGGTACATGTCGCTATGTGGCTGCGCACGGCTTCCGCCTGCGGCCGGCGCAGCTTGCCGGCGAGGTACGGGGCCAATAGTGGCAGGGCCTCCTCGTGCGTGAGCTCACCCTCGCGCTGCGAGGCCAGGTACTCCTCCTTGAACCGAAGGCGCGCCCGATACAGCAGAGTCTCGACCGCGCTTTCCGACATTTTCAGCGTGCGGGCGATCTGCCGGTAGCTCATATCCTGGAGCTCGCGAAGGGTGAGCACCAGGCGGTACTTCTCGGGCAGGCGCTGCGCCACCTGCCAGACCTGGCGGCGGGTCTCATTCGACTCCTGGACGAGCACCGGGTCAAAGGAGTGGGCCGTCGACGGAAGGTTGGTCATGAGCTCGGTTTCTTCCTCTTCCGTCGTCCCGTCGACGCGCAAGTCACGCTGCCGCCGGCGCAGCTCGTCGTAGCAGAGGTTCCTGGCCACGGTATGGACCCAGCCACCGAAGTTGAACGACTCGTCGACCCTCTCCATCATCCGGAGGGCCTTCATGAAGGTCTCCTGGGCGATGTCCTCAGCCAGCAGCGCGTCGCCCAGCTTGCGGCGGACGAGCCGGAAGATCGACGCGACATACCGCCGGTGGAGCTCTTCGAACGCGTGGGCATCTCCCTTCCGGTAGGCCCTGACGAGCTCGACGTCCGACGGCTCGCTCCCTTCCTTGCCGGCCGGCTTTGGCTTTACCTCGTCCATGAATGCCTGCGGCAGGCTACTACGGCGGCCCGCGTAAGCATCCGCGATGGCCCATTTATGGCCTGGCCCAGGTTCACCCCTTCATCCGTCAGCGTGACCACGGAGGTCACGCCCAACTTGCTCAACGCTTCCCATCCCGGCCCCTTGCCGCCCGCCAACAGCAAGACTGGGACGCCCACGGCCTGCGCGCGGCGCGCCACCTCGCCAGGCGCCTTCCCGTAAGCCGTCTGCTCGTCGACGCGGCCCTCGCCGGTGATCACAAGGTTGGCCCCCCGGAGCTTGGCGTCGAGCCCGGCCGCCTCGACCACGAGCGGCGCGCCGGGAAGGAGGACCGCGTCCAGGAAGGCGACCATGCCGGCCCCCGCCCCCCCTGCCGCGCCGGCGCCGGGAATGTCAGCCACCCGCTTGCCTAGATCCCGCTCGATGACTTCGGCCAGCCGGGCCAGCGCGGCGTCCAGCTCCCGAACGGCTGTCGCGTCGGCTCCTTTTTGCGGCCCGTAAACGGCGCTTGCTCCGAGCGGCCCCGTCAGGGGGTTTGTCACGTCGCAGGCCACCTTCACCCGGACCGCCTCCCACTGCCGGTCAAAGCCGGTGGCGTCGATGCGCTCCAGGCGCGACAAGGCGGCGCCGCCGCGCGGCAGGTCACGGCCTGTTCCGTCCAGCAGGCGGTAACCGATGGCCTGGGCCATACCCGCTCCGCCGTCGTTGGTGGCGGAACCCCCTATGCCCGCGATGATCGTGACTGCGCCGCTTCGCCGCGCCGCTTCGAGGAGCTGACCGAATCCATAGGTGGATGTTTTCCGCGGATCCCGTCGAGAGGGCGAAAGGAGCGTCAGGCCGCTGGCCGCGGCGAGCTCGACCACCGCGGTCCGCCCGGATTCGATCACGCCGTACTTCGCCGAGACCGGATCGCCGAGCGGTCCTTCCACGCCCGCGATCAGGTACTCACCATGGCTCGCCGAGACGAGCGCCTCGACCGTGCCGTCGCCACCGTCGGCGACCGGGACCTCGACGACTTCGGCGTCCGGAAAGACCTCGCGCACGCCGCGCGCGATCGCCGCGGCAGCTTCGGTGGCGGTCAGCGTCCCCTTGAAAGCATTCGGCGCAACCACCACTTTGTGCACGGCGCACGCACCTTACCCGGTTAGTCCGGACGAAGCGACACGGACTCCGACGCAAACCCCGGATAGTCCGGACTATCCGGGAGGGGGGCGGCGCTCTCAGTAGACCGGGATCGTCCAGTCCTTGTACTTCGGGGTGTCGCCGCGCACTGCGCTGAAGTAGATGTTCTGAAGCTCCTGGGTGAACTCGCCGACTTTGCCGTTGCCGACCGGCCGGCGGTCGACCTCGATCACGGGTGAGATCTGCGCGCCGGTGCCGCACAGCAGGAGCTCATCACATGTGTATAGCTCGGTGCGATCGATGCTTCGCTCGAGCACCGGGAGGTTCAGCTCCTCGCCGATCACCTTGATGAGCAGCTGCCGGGTCACGCCCTCGAGGATGTCGTCGGTCACCGGCGGCGTGATAAAGGCGCCGTCCTTGAGCATGAACACGTTTTCCGCCGAGCCCTCGGAAACGTGACCGTCGATCGACAGCACGATCGCTTCGTCGAACCCTCCCTCGACCGCCTCCGATTTGGCGAGTGCGGCCTGCGCGTAGGAACCCGTGATCTTGGCCCGGGCGGGCAGGGCCTGGTCGGGAACCCGCCGCCAGGAGCTGACCATGCATCTGATGCCGGCCTCGATCTCCACGTAGTTGCCAAAGGGAATCGCGTAGATGAAAAACCCGCGGTTCAGGTTGTGCAGGCGGACGCCGATCTCCTCACTTGACGTGTAGAGCAGCGGCCGGACGTACACGTCCGACTTGAACTCGTTGCGCCGCAGGAGATCAAGCGTGAAGTTCACGAGCTCTTCGGTCGAGTAAGGCAGCGTCATCCGCATGACATTGGCGGAGCGCTTCATCCGGTCGTAATGCGCGGCCGGCTCCAAGAGAAAGAGCTGGTTTTTTGGCGCGTTCCAGTACGCTCGGATCCCCTCGAACACAGCGGTTCCGTAGTGGAGCGCGTGGGTCATGAGGCCGAGCTTCACATCGTTGTAGCGCGCGAAATCTCCCTCGAAGAAGACCCAAGTGTTCGGGTGAGCGGCCGGTTTCTTCACCGCGGCCTTGGCTTTGGTGTCCACACCCATTGGCATTAAGTGTATTAGGGCGACCCGGTGCTCACCTGCACGGCCCAGGCTTCATCTGATATGAATCGCGACGTGAGCCTCTACGGCATCATCGCCGACCTCCGCCGTGAGCACCCGACCCCCGCCGCGATGCAGACGCTCGACGCGGTTGTCGCAGAGCTTGGCAAGACGCGGGACAACCTCAAGGAGGCGGTCGCCAACCTCGAGGGCAGGCCGCTCCCGCCTGGGGGCAAGCCGGTGCTCGAGGAGCTCGTTCAGCGCGCACGTCAGGAAGGTGTCTACGACCTCGATTACGGTCCCGACCCTTACGACAAGCCTCCCCCCGAGGCACTGGACGAAGGCACCGCCGGTATCGGAGCCCTCCTGGCGATCTCATCCGTCGCCGGCATCGCCCTCGCGATCGTCGCGGTGATCGTGGGCCTCAACGCCATCTTCAGCTCGGGCAGTGGCTGAGTACTCGTTCGACGTCGTGTCCGAGTTCGACCCGGCGGAGCTGACCAACGCCGTGGACCAGGCTCGCCGCGAGGTCAGCACGCGCTTCGACTTCAAAGACACGGCGACCGCCTACGACAATCGGGGTGATGTGATCGTCATCGAGTCGGCCAGCGAGGATCGCGCGAGGGCCGCGCTCCAGGTGCTGCGCGAAAAGGCGGCTCGCCGCCAGCTTTCACCGAAGCTCTTCAAGGCCGGCGACCCGAAGACGATCGGCAGGGGCCGCGGCCAGATCGAGGTCAACCTGAACGCCGGGATCACGGACGACCTCGCTCGCGACCTGCGGAAACGGATTCAAAACGTTTCGCCAAAGTTGCAGGTACGCATTCAGGGCGACCAGCTGCGTGTCACGTCCAAGGACAAGGACACGCTGCAGCTCGTGATCAAGGCGCTGCGCGAGGCGGAGGACATCCCCGTCCCGCTCCAGTTCACGAATTACCGCTAGCTTTCCAGCCTGACCGGAGCACCATGAGCGGCGTGGTCGTGATTCCCGCCATCGACATCCTCGCCGGTCGCTGCGTGCGGCTGACGCAGGGCGACTACAAACACCCGACCGTTTATTCGGATGATCCGGTCGAGATGGCCGCGAAGTTCATCGCAGCCGGCGCCCAGCGGCTGCACGTCGTGGACCTGGATGCGGCGCGGGGAAGCGGTCACAACAGGAGCGTGATCAGGCGGCTCCTGGAGGTTGGAGACCTGGGCCTGCAGGTGGCCGGAGGGGTGCGCAGCGTGGAGGCGGTCGATTCGCTCATCGACCACGGCGCCCATTGGGTCATCATGGGCACAGCCGCGGTCAAGGATTCACGGCTCTTCGAGAGCTGCGCCAGACGGCATCCGGGCCGCATCCTCGCGGCGCTCGACATCCGTGACAACAAGGCGGCGGTCGGCGGTTGGATGGACACCGCGCCGGTGGTGGTCGGCTCGTTGGTCGGCCGGTGGGACAAGTTGCCGCTGGCCGGGATCATCCTGACCTGCATCGACCGCGACGGGACCATGTCAGGACCCGATCTGGCGACGCTGACCAAGGTGCGCAAGATGACAGGCCACGAGCTCGGATACTCGGGCGGAATCGCTTCGATCGACGACATCGCCCACGCCGCGGAAGCCGGTGCCCAGGCGGTCATCCTTGGCAAGGCGATCTACGAAGGGCGGATCTCCCTCCGGGAGGCGCTGGCGACGACATGAATCGGGCCGCGGCTGTCGCCAGCGCCGCGCTGCTCCTGTTCGCGTGCGGCGGCCGCGAGTCGGCCGACGACCAGAGCCTGCACCAGGACATTCAGAACAACACGAGTGGCGCCGAGGTCACGTTCGACGCAACCGTCGTGAGCGACCCGGTGCAGAACGGCGATCACGAGCGATTTCAGGTCAAGACCACGACCGGCGAGATCCTCGAGGTGGATCACAACACCAACCTCGCACAAGGCGTCCCGGTGCACAAAGGAGACGGTGTCGTGATCCACGGCCGGCTCTACATCGATCCTGGGCCGCGCTACGGCGTTCACTGCACTCATGTGCACACTTCGAGCGGCTGTCCCGATCCCGGCTGGATCGAGTACAACGACTCCTATTACGAATGAAATCGCCGAAGTTGACGGTTTGATCAAGTAGGAGGATCTACTTGATGCGCGCAGTAGTTTTCGAGCGGAACGGGGGGCCCGAGGTGCTCGAGTACAAAGAGGTGCCGGATCCCTCCCCGCGCGCCGGCGAGGTCGTGGTCGACGTCGAGGCGGTCGGCGTCAACTTCCGAGACGTGTATGAGCGCGAGGGCCGCGACTACGGCCAGAAGCCTCCTGCGATCGTCGGCGTCGAAGGCGCGGGCAAGGTCGTCGGGACCGATGAACGCGTGGCCTGGATGAACGTTCCCCACAGCTACGCCGAGCGCGTGGCCGCGAATCGCGACAACCTCGTTCCGATCCCGGACGGTGTTTCGTTCGAGCTTGCGGCCGCCGCCCTGCTCCAGGGGATCACGGCCCACTACCTCGCCTTCGACTCATATCCGATCCGGGAAGGCGATTGGGTCATCGTGCACGCGGCCGCCGGCGGCGTCGGGTTGCTGCTGACCCAGATCGCGAAGCTGCGCGGCGGGCACGTGATAGGCACGACCTCGACAGACGAAAAGGCAAATCTGGCTCGCCAGGCGGGCGCCGAAGAAGTGCTTCGTTACGAAGGATTTGCCGATCGCGCCCGCCAGATCGCCGGCGGCGAAGGGATCGCGGCTGTTTACGACGGCGTAGGCCAGACCACGTTTTATGAGGGTCTGAAAGCGATCAAGCCTTTCGGCAAGATCATCGTGTACGGCGCGGCGAGCGGCCAGCCCGACCCTCTCCCAGTCATGCTGCTGGCCAAGCACGGCTCGCTGTACGTGCAGCGGCCCACGATCCAGACCTATACGCGCACGCCGGATATGCTCCGCGAACGCGCGGGGCAGGTGTTCGACCTCATCCGGCAGGGCAAGCTCGAGGTACGGATAGGCACCCGCTATCCACTCGCGCAGGGGCGCCAGGCGCACACCGACCTGGAGGCTCGCAAGACGACCGGGAAAATCCTGCTGATTCCCTAGTGCCCGGCTCGCCTCGGTTTGCGAGCGACAACTGACGCTGTAGCCTGAGCGACCGGCCGGACGACAATCTCGTCTATGTCCACATGCGCGGGTCGCGTCACCGCGAACAGCACGCAATCCGCGACGTCCTCCGCCGTGAGCGGCTTGAGTCCCTCGTAGACAGCCCTGGCGGCCTTGCGGTCGCCGTGGAAGCGGACGACGCTGAACTCCGTCTCGACCAGCCCGGGCGCGATCTCTGTGATGCGAATAGGTTCTCCGTTCAGCTCCAGGCGGAGCGTCTTGGTGATGGCACGCACGGCGTGCTTCACTGCGGTGTAGCCGGCGCCGCCCTTGTATGTCTCGAACCCTGCGATCGAGCCTATGTTGACGATGTGGCCGTGCTTCGCCTTCCGGAGTAGCGGCAGACAGGCGCGTGTCATCCACATCAACCCCAGAACGTTCGTCTTCCACATCGTGATCCACTCGTCGTCGAGCGCCTTTTCCACGGGGTTGAGGCCGAGCGCCCCCCCGGCATTGTTGACGAGCACGTCGATCCGACCGAAGCGCTTCGACACCTCGCGCACGAAATCCCGGACGCTGTCCTCGTCTGTGACGTCGAGTCGCAGGGCCACTCCCTCCTCGCCCGCGACTCGCGTGAGGCGTTCCACACGGCGCGCTCCTACGACGACCTTGTAGCCCTGCCGACCCAACGCGATCGCGGTCGCGGCACCGATTCCTGAAGAAGCCCCCGTGATGACGGCGATTGGAGTCAGGTTCTTGCCCCCGATGTCAAACCGATGCCAAACCGGCTCCGTCCAAGCGTAACCTAGGGAAAATGCTGGACGGGGTGGTTGCCGCGATCGTCGTCCTACTCCTGGCGACTGGCGTGCTTGTCATGCTCGGGCCGCGCAACTGCTCCTCGCGGCGGCTCGCCTGGCGACCTGGATGCGCGCCCACGGCCACGAGGATGTATCGCGAGAGATTCGCAACGCAGCGGCACGTATGGCCGGCAACGAGCCCGCCGGCCTCTACGCGCTGCAGACGACCCTGCGCCGGATCCGGATCGTCAACATCTCGGACAGCGCCGCGCAGGAACGCCTCCAGGCGCTCGTCGGCGAGCTCCGGACCGCTGTCCAGGACAGATTCGAGCAGCTCGAACTGCTTCCCTTCCGAAGGTCCTAGAAGGTCGAGATCGAAGCGGAGGCGGTTACTTCTTAGGTTTCGGGCCCTTACCTGACTCGATGTATCTCTTCAATGACTGCATGTTCTTGCGGATCCCATCCGCGTACTGGGGTCCAAGCAAGCCGCCCGCGAAACGCAGCAAGCCCGTGAGCTCGTAATCCATCTCGTAGACCAGGCGGGTCGATCCATCGTCGAGCGGCTTGTACGTATATGACCATGTTCCCTTGAGAGGGCCCTTGACGAATTTGCCGGCGCACTTTCTCGGTTTGTTGTAGACGGTCTGCTCGACCTCGACCTTCTCCCGGTGGCGGGCGATCTCGAGGTGGTAGCGATATCGCGTCCCTTTGCCCGGCGGACCGTCGTCGAGCTTCTCGACCTTCTCGAGGTACGACGTCCACTTCCTTGCGTTGATCACATCGTCGGCCACAACCGACCACACGCGATCCGGTCGCGCGGCGATCTCGACGGCTTCTGTGAGCTTGGCCACGATGCGATCATCGCATCTGGTGTCAATCGAAACCGGGGCGCCTGCCCGCATGCTCGGTGCGCTTCGTCATCGCAATTACCGGCTCTTTTTGTTCGGACAGATCGTCTCGACAGTCGGCACGTGGATGCAGACCGTGGCGCTTCCGTGGCTCGCCCTGCAGCTCACCCACAACGGGTTCCTCGTCGGACTCGTTCTGGCGGCTCAGTTTCTCCCGGTATTGATCGGCAGCCCGTTCGCGGGCGTGATCGCTGACCGCTACCGAAAGCGGAGTGTGCTGCTCCTGACTCAGTCAGCGTTCGTCGCACCTCCATTCGCCCTCTTTGCGTTGAGCGCGACCGGCCACGCCGAGTACTGGATGGTGATCATCGCGGCACTGGGGACCGGGACGATCAACGCCCTCGATGTCCCGACCCGCCAGGCCTTTCAGGTCGAGATGGTGGGCAAGCAAGACCTGATGAACGCAATCGCGCTCAACTCCTCGGTCTTCAATGCGTCCGCGGTCATCGGACCATCGATCGCCGGCCTGATCATCGCCGCCGCAGGCGTACCGGTCTGCTTCCTGCTCAACTCGATCAGCTACCTGGCCGCGATCGCGGCCTTGCTCTCGATGCGGGACCTCCCCCCGACGGCGCGGCGGCCTGAGGAGCAGCCGCTCCTGATCCGGCTCGCTCAGGGCTTGGCCTACGCCCGTGCCGAGCCGGTGGTCGGGATGCTGCTGATCGCGGTGGCGGTTTTCTCGTTGTTCGCGATGAACCGCACGACCTTGCTGCCGCTGTTCGCCGACGACGTGCTTCACGTCGGGGCGCGAGGGTTCGGATTTCTGCTCGCTTCAATGGGTTTGGGCGCGCTTTCCGGGGCGCTGACCCTGGCGTTCTTTCCACGGTTCGGGGTCGATCCGGGACGCCAGCTCTGGATGGCGGCCATCTGGGTCGCGGCGCTGCTCGAGTTTTCGCTTTCGCGTGTCTTCGTGATTTCGCTGGTCACGCTCTTCGTGGCCGGTTACTGCCAGATCTCCTTCGTCGCGGCGGCCAACAGCCGCATCCAGACGATCACGCCGGATCACCTGCGCGGGCGCGTGATGGCCCTCTACGCGGAGGCGTTGATCGGTGTCGGCCCCCTCGGTGCCACACAGGCCGGCGCTCTGGCCACGCTGTTCGGCGCGCCGTGGGCGATGGCAATCGGTGCGACCATCGCGGGCCTGGTCGTGCTGGCGATTCGCTTACTGGCCCCGCAGGTTTTTGGTCATCCGAGCCAGACTTCGAGCACCGCCGCGACGGCGAGCGCGGGCACGAGCCAGCGCAGCGCCCGGATGTAGTCGGCCAACGCGGCCAGGACTCGCGCGCTCCAACCGCCACGCTCGTCCATATGCA
Organism: Chloroflexota bacterium; assembly: GCA_005881275.1. Lineage (GTDB taxonomy): Bacteria > Chloroflexota > Dormibacteria > Dormibacterales > Dormibacteraceae > 40CM-4-65-16. The sequence goes on along the minus strand of VBEF01000036.1, from coordinate 55,424 downwards.
TGGCTGTCGCGCCGACCTGGATGAGGAGGCCACCGGCGATGATCGCGGCGGGAATCTCCACCAGGCCGTTCGGCACGATCCCCGTCAGCGCGATCGTCCATGAGGAAAGCGCGGCGGCGAAACCCAGCAAGAACCCTGGCACAAAGGTGAGCAGGAATCCGCTCAGGCCCAGGGTGAGGATCGCGAGCACCGCCACGAGGAGGAATGCGAGGAGGTTATGGGCAAAGATCGCCAGCGCTGTTTCCAACGCGCCGCCGTCTCCGGCCGCCCGCACGAGGCTCGACAGCACAGGGCGCACCACAGACGGCGGGACGGCGCTGGTCGAACCGGCCAGGAAACCAGCCAGGGCGCCGATGGGAAAACCAGCCGCGGCGATAAGCATCGGGATTCGGCGCATCCAGAGGAGACGGAGGAATCCCGGACGCTGAGCGAACCCTGCTCGCACGGCACCGATCGCGCGTCGCAGCGGATGCCGGAGCCCGACGTCCCTGGCCAGCAGCGCCTCTCGCGAGAAACCGTTGAAGCCCATACGCAGCAGGACGATCGCGAGCACTGTCATCAGAAGCGCGAAGCACCACAGAAACTCGGCCCGCCCGAGCAGGATGAGCGCGGCCTCGACCTGGAGGACGACGGACATCGGCAGGATGATGAAAGACGCCATCACGTTGGCCGCGCGCATCGTGCGTGCGTTGAGACTGATGATCACCGCGCCTGCCACCATCGCGGCGACCTGGCAGATCGTTGATAACCCCAGCGCCAGGAGGATGTCCACCGGGAAGTAGCCCAGCCCAGCGAACGTGATCAGGCAGTAGACGATCAGGCCCCCGTAACACAGCGTCAGCGAGACGCACAGCACCGCCGCGATCTTGCCGGCGTAGATCTCTGCCTCGCGAAGAGGAGTCGAAAGCAAGACTTCGAGCGTCGTGCGTTCCCGTTCACCCACGAATGACTCGAGCGCAAGCACCAGCGAGAAGCTGGCGGGGATGAAGACCACAAAAAATGCGCCGACCAGGGACAGCCGGTTCACGACGGCGGTGCCGCCGCCGAACAGCGCCATGGCACGCACACCCGATCCGACGCCGATCGGAATCGCCAGCGTCAGCCCGACCATCGCGATGATCAGCCGCAGCTCGCTCACCGCATCGCGCAGGTCGCGACGCGCGACCAGGGCGACCTTACGCTGTTCGAGTTTCGGCCAGCTCACGGCGATCGCCTCCATGGTTGCCGACGATCGCGAGATAGATGTCCTGCAGCGTCGGCAGCTCGCGGACCTCCTGGCGGACCTTGAGACCTGACTCGCGACGTAGCTCGACCATGTTGCCGACCGCCAGAGCGCGGCCGGCGGACATGATTCCGATGTCGCCGGCGAGGTGTTCGGCCTCTTCCATGCTGTGGGTGCAGATGACGAGCGCGCAGCCGTCCTTCTGCAGATCCTGGAGGTAGCTCCATGCTCGTCGGGCACTGTCCGGATCCAACGCCGACGTCGGCTCGTCGGCGAGAACGAGCTTCGGCCGGTGGAGGGTGGCACGGATGAGCGCGACCTTCTGCCTCATGCCTTTGGAAAAGGTGCCGAGCCACCGGTCGCCTGCGCCACTGAGCTCGAACAGCTCGAGGAGCTCACCGATGCGGCGTCTGCGGACCGACGGCTCGATGTCGTAGATCGCGCCGAAGTAGTCCAGGTAAGCCCTGGCCGACATGCGCTCATAGAGACCGGGGACCTCAGGCATGAGTCCGACGCGCGCCCGGACGCCGGCGGGATCGTCGGACGCATCGATGCCGTCGACCCTGACCTCGCCCGCGCTTGGCACCAGCACACCGGCCATGCATCGCAGCGCGGTCGTCTTGCCCGCTCCGTTGCGGCCGAGCAGGATCAGGCATTGGCCCGCCTCGACGCGCACGGTGAGCTCTTGGAGCGCGGGCACATCGCCATAGCGCTTGGCCAGGTTGCGGACTTCCAGCACGGCTAGTGGATTGTGACGGTCGGCAGCTAGGAAGTTGGCGGTTTAGGCGGCGTTGGGAAGCTGACCTCCGCGCCGGGGCCGTACCTGCGAAAGGATCGGATGCCCCTCCAGAACATCGTCGCGAGGACGATCGCGAAAGCCGCGAGGCCGGTGAGCAGCACTCCAAATGGCGGAGCACCAAACCCCAGGGCGGCCAGGCCTGCGATGGCGGCGCCGACTGAGGCCACGATCACAGACAGCATGCCTGGCAAGGTCACGAAGCCGTGAAATACAGTCCCCAGGCCTGGGGCACTTGCCGCTTCGAGTCCCAGTGTTTGGAGCGCTCCGGGCAGGTCGTCATACGGGCTGGTGATGAAGTTCGGCGCGAGCTCTGGGTGCATCTCGAGGTAGGCATGGCGGATCCTGTTCATCCCGATCACCCATATGTAGTCGTCTTGGTTGAGCATCAACAGGCGCCGGACGGTGGCCACGCCCACGAAGAAGACGATCGTGAGCATGAATATCGCCACCGATATGAATGTCGGGCCGAAGCGATCCGCCTGCGCGACCAGGGCGAGGGAGATCACCGCGCCGGAGAGGACGGTGAGGAACATGCTCACGCGGCCGAGCGACTCCTGGTAGGTCAGGGAGCGCGTCGCGAGGAGGCTCCAGTGCTCGGTGGCCAGGATCTGGAGCGCTTCCGACTGCGGCCGCAAAGGAGGGACCTCAGTTGACATCTAGTCCCGAGGAAGATACCGGGGCAGCTCATCGAGCGATCCGAAGCCCTTAGCCGTAAGGAAGGCGCCAATGCCGTCGTGCACCTCGGCGATCGCATTCGGGTTGACGAACGTCGCGGTGCCGACCTGGACCGCGCTGCAGCCCGCGACGAGGAACTCGAGCGCATCGTCGGCTCGCATGATCCCGCCGATCCCGATGACCGGGATGCGTACTGCCCGCGCGGCCTGGTGCGCGAGGTGCACTGCCAGCGGGCGGATCGCCGGCCCGGACAGGCCGCCGGTGCGAAAGCTGAGGCGCGGTCCGTACGAGTTGATGTCGATAGACATCCCGACGAAGGTGTTTATCGCGCACAGGGCATCGGCGCCGGCCGACTCGACAGCGCGCGCGATGACGCCGATGTCGCCGACCATCGGCGTGAGCTTCACCCAGACCGGCAGCTTCGTGCGCTTGCGCACCGCCTCGGTTACAGCCGCTGCGGCGTGCGGATCGTTGCCGAAGTAGAGTCCCCCCTGCTCGACGTTCGGACACGAGATGTTGATCTCGAAACCGGCGATGCCGGCCACGCCATCGAGCCGCGCGGTGAGCTCGCCGTATTCCGAGGCCGACTCGCCGTTGATGTTGACCAGGACCGGGAAATCCCATTCCGCCCAGCGCGGCGCATAATCGCGGACCAGCGCTTCGGCGCCGGGCCCTTGCAAACCGATCGCATTGAGCATCCCGCTCGGCGTCTCGGCGATGCGCGGAGGCGCGGTTCCCTCCCGCGCACGAAGAAAGATGCCCTTCGACACCATCGCGCCCAACGCGCTCCGGTCCAGCAGGGGAACCTCGGTGCCGTAGCCAAACGTGCCCGACGCGGCCAGCACGGGACCGCGGAGCTTCATCGCCCCCAGGGCAACCGACATGTCCACGGTCATATCGTCACCGCGTACGGAAGGTGCGACGGGAGCGCGGGCCAATCGACATCCGCGGCGCGGTAGACGGGACCTTCCTTGCACGCACGGTCATAGCCGCCGCGTTGGAGCGGGATCGCGCAGCCCAGGCAGACGCCGGTCCCACAGCCCATGTAGGTCTCCACCGCCACCTGCGCGCCAGGCCAGCGCCCGGCGACCGCGGCAAGCATCCGGTTAGGCCCGCAGGCGACGATCACGTCTGCGTCGGGCGCGGCCGCAACCGCCGTGCCTTGAATCCCTTGTGAGCCGTCGTCCGTCGCCCAGATCACAGTGTCGCCGTCGCTCTCGGCGCACAGCTCGGCGGCGGTTCGGGCACCGTGCACCCAGGTGATGTTCATGCCTGCCGCCCTTGCGTCCCTGGCCGCCAGAAGCATCGGCGCGACGCCGAGCCCGCCGCTGACCAGGACGGCTTGCCTGCCTCCATTCCCAAAGTCAAATCCTCGACCCAGAGGACCCAGGCAGCTGAGGCGATCCCCAGGCTCCATCGCGAGCAGCTGGGCGGTACCGGCGCCGACTACCTTCAAGACGATCTCGATGTGTTCGCCTTCTGCGCGGTAGACGGAGAACGGCCGGCGAAGAAGCGGCCCTCCGGGCCAGCCCAGGTTGACGAACTGGCCCGCACGCACTCCCGCCGCGATCTCCGGCGCTCGCATGCCGACGACGAAAGTCCCGCGGGCGACCTGGCGCTTGCCGGTCACCGGCGCGTCAAACGCGTACAGGGTTGGCCCTCGCCGCGCGCCATTCGTCGATGGTTCGTACCTCGAGCTCATCTGGCGCGGCAACCGCGGACTCGAGCAACGCCGTGGCGGTGTCCAGCGACGTGAGGCACGGGATGCGGCGCTCGACGGCGGCGCGACGGATCTCAAATCCATCCTTGAACACGGGGTTCCCGTCTCCTGGGTCCTCGTAGATGTTCGACATCGTATTGATGACGAGCTGCACCTCGCCGCGCACGATGACGTCAAGGACGGTAGGTCCCTCCTCTCCGATCTTGGCCACTACGCGAGGCGAGAATCCGGCAGCGCGCAATGCCCGCGCAGTGCCGTCCGTCGCGACGAGCCGGCAGCCTAGCTCGATCAACCGAGACACGATGGGGAAAAGCTCGGGCTTGTCGGCGTCGGCGATGGTCAGCAGCGCCGCGCTGCCGCGCTCGACATGCATGCCCGATGCGGCAAAGGCTTTGCGTAGTGCCCCGTTTAGGGTGCCCGCGATGCCGATAGCCTCCCCCGTGGATTTCATCTCTGGACCGAGGTAGGAGTCCACCGCAGGCAACTTGTTCATCGAGAAGACCGGAGCCTTCACGGCAACGAGATCGCGCGGCGGAACAAGGCCAGTCGACCATCCAAGGTCGGACAGCTTCTCGCCCAGCATCACCGCGGTCGCCAGCTTGACCATCGGCACCCCGGTGACCTTGGACAGGAACGGAACCGTGCGGGACGCGCGGGGATTGACCTCGAGCACGTAGACGTGACCCCGATGCAGCACGTACTGCACGTTGACGAGACCGCGGAGCCGAAGGTGACGAGCGATGCGGACGGTGTAGTCGACGATGTGGTCGATGTCGGCGCGCTCGAGGCCCTGCGCCGGGTAGACGGCGTAAGAGTCGCCCGAGTGGACGCCCGCGCGCTCGACGTGCTGCATGACGCCCGGAATCACGACGGTGTCCCCGTCGGATATCGCGTCGACCTCCACCTCGGTGCCCTGCAGGTACTTGTCGACGAGGACCTGGCCGCGGGGCATCGCGCCGATCGCCCATACCATGTAGCGACGCAGTTCCTCGCGATTGCGGACTATCTCCATCGCCCGACCGCCCAGCACGTAGCTGGGCCGGACGAGCACCGGGTAGCCAGCCCGCTCCGCGATGGCCTCGGCCTCCTCAACCGTGGTTGTGGTGCCGCCCATCGGCTGGGGGACCCCGATCGCATCGAGCGAACGCGCGAACGCGCGCCGGTCCTCCGCCAGGTCGATCGCCTCGACGCTCGATCCCAGGATCGCGACGCCATGTTTGTCGAGCGGTTCGGCGAGGTTGATCGCCGTCTGGCCTCCGAACTGCACAAGAGCGCCGCCGGCACGCTCGATCCGCGCGACGTTCAACGCGCCGTCGATGTCCAGCGGCTCGAAGTACAGACGGTCGGACGTGTCGAAGTCGGTCGACACCGTCTCGGGGTTGGAGTTGACGAGCACAGCCCGCACCCCCGCGTCGCGCAGCGCCCAGGCCGCGTGGACAGAGCAGTAGTCGAACTCGATGCCCTGGCCGATGCGGATCGGTCCGGATCCGATGACCAGCGCCGTCCGGGCCTCGACCGGATGGCTTTCTGTCTCCTCTTCCCAGCACGAGTAGTAGTAGGGCGTCGCAGCCTCGAACTCGCCGGCGCACGTGTCGACGAGCTTGTAGGTCGGCGTCGCGGGCGGAATGGTTTCCCCGCGCAGGGCCATGATCATCGCGTCGGAATAGCCGGCGCGCCTGAGCTCGCGGACGTCGCCCTCGACCTCGAGCCGCGCGATGTTGGCGAGGCGGTCGATGAACCACCTGTCAATGCCGCTCCTCCGCGCGAGCGAATCTGGCTCCATGCCGTTGCGCAGCGCCTCGAGCAGGGCGAAAAGACGTCGGTCGTTCGGCTGATCGATCGTCTCAGGGCCGAGCTCCCAGGTCGCCGGCACCTTCTGCTCGAGCGACCGCATCGCCTTCGTGAGCGCTGCCTCGAAAGTTCGCTCGACCGCCATCACCTCTCCGGTCGAAGCCATCTGCGTTCCGAGCCGGCGATCGCCCGCAGGGAACTTGTCAAACGGCCAGCGCGGGATCTTCACCACGCAGTAGTCGAGCGCCGGCTCGAAGGCGGCGAAGGTCCGGCCAGTGATCTCGTTCCGGATCTCCTCCAACCGCCTGCCGACCGCGACCTTTGCGGCCACGCGCGCGATCGGATAGCCGGTCGCCTTGGAAGCCAGCGCAGACGAGCGGCTCACGCGTGGGTTCACCTCGATCACGTAGTACTGCGAGCTCTTCGGATCCAGCGCGAACTGGACGTTGCAGCCACCTTCGATGCCCAGGGCGCGGATGATCCGAATCGCCGACGACCGGAGCATCTGGTGGTCGCGGTCGGACAGCGTCTGCGCGGGCGCGACCACGATCGAATCGCCCGTATGCACGCCCATGGGGTCGAGGTTCTCCATGTTGCAGACCGTGATGCAGGTGTCGGCGCTGTCGCGCATCACCTCGTACTCGATCTCCTTCCAGCCCCACAGCGACCGCTCGATCAGCACCTGATGGATCGGTGACGCCGCGAGGCCCCGCGCGGCGACCCGGTCGAGGTCGGCGTCAGTGGTGACGAAGCCGCCACCGGTGCCGCCGAGCGTATAGGCGGGGCGGATGACCAGCGGCAGGCCGTTCGCCGCCGCGAACTCCCGAACGTCCTCCATCGACTCGCACACCCGCGAGATGGGGACCGGCTCGCCGATCTCTTCCAGCATCTCCTTGAAGGCCTTCCGGTCCTCGGCTTTGCGGATCGTGTCGATGGTCGCGCCGAGCAGGCGAACGCCGTGGCGGTCGAGCACCCCGGCATTCGCGAGGTCGGTGGCCAGGTTGAGTCCGGTCTGCCCGCCCAGCGTCGGGAGCAGCGCGTCGGGCTGCTCGCGCGCGATGATGCGCTCGACCGCCTCGACGGTCAGGGGCTCGAGGTACACGCGGTCGGCGACGTCCTCGTCGGTCATGATCGTGGCGGGGTTGGAGTTGACCAGCACGGTCGCGATTCCTTCTTCGCGCAGTGCCTTGCACGCCTGCGTTCCGGCGTAGTCGAACTCCGCCGCCTGGCCGATCACGATGGGGCCCGAGCCGAGGATCAAAACCTTGCGCGGCTTCTCGCCTACCGCGCCGCCTCCGGCGACTGCCTTCGCGACCGGCGCCTGGCTGCGCACCATGTCGATGAATCGGTCGTAGAGGTGCTGGTTGTCCTGCGGCCCGGGACAGCCCTCGGGGTGGTACTGGACGCTGAAAGCCGGCAGCCGGCGGTGGCCGAGGCCCTCGACCGAGCCGTCGTTCAGATTGCGCTGGGCGACATAGAAGTCACCGGTCGGGAGCGAAGCCGCGTCGACCTGGAACTCGTGGTTCTGGCTGGTGATGTGCACCAGCCCGGTGTCGAGGTCCTTGACGGGGTGATTGGCGCCGTGGTGGCCGTAGGGCAGTCGCGACGTGGTCGCGCCCGCGGCGCGGCCAATGATCTGGTGACCGAGGCATATGCCGAACAGCGGGATCCTGCCCAGGGCGTGGCGAGCCAGCTCCACTGGACCTTCGAGCACGGCCGGGTCACCGGGTCCGTTCGCCAGGACGAGGCCCGCCGCTCCGGTCGCGTGCACGTCCGTCCAGGTGGCGGTGTGGGGCAGGACCACGACCTGGCAGCCTCGCTCGCGCAGCGAGCGGAGGATGTTGGCCTTGACGCCGTAGTCGACGACGGCCACCAGCAGGCCGGCGCCATCGCTGTGCCGGCGGATGCGCAGCTCGGGCGGCAGCGGCTCAAGCCAGTCCTGCTTCCTTGTGCGCGATGCCTGAGCCACCAGGTCCTGTTCGGCGAGCGGGGTCACGCGCTTGGCGGCGGCCGCCAGCTCGGCAAGCCGCACCTCAGTTGGGGTAGTGGCCTCATGAACGAGCACCGCCCGCAGCGCACCGTGCTTCCGGATGTGGAGGGTGAGGGCCCGAGTGTCTATCTCCGTGATCGCGGGCACCGACCAGCGCTTCAGATACTCGTCCAGCGACGCCTCACTCGAGTGGTGGCTCGGCACGGGGCAGGCCCAGCGCACGACCAGGGCTCGCGCCCACGGCCGGGCCGACTCCGCATCCGCCTCGCGCACGCCATAGTTGCCCTGGAGCGGGTACGTCATGCAGATCATCTGCCCGGCGTAGGACGGATCGGTCAGCACCTCCTGATAGCCCGTCATCGCAGTGTTGAAGACGACCTCTCCCTCGCCGACGATATCGGCTCCCAGGGGCGCGCCCACGAAGGCGCGCCCGTCTTCCAGAACGAGTGCCGCGAACCTCTTCTCAGCCGGCAACTATCACCGCCTGGTCGATGCCGTCTTCTTCAGCAATCAAGACTTCGATCCGCTCCGCGTCCGCCGTGGGGACGTTCTTGCCGACGAAGTCCGGCCGGATCGGTAGCTCGCGATGACCCCGGTCCACCAGCACCGCGAGCTGGATTGCGCGGGGGCGACCCAGGTCCATCAAGGCATCCATCGCCGCGCGCGCTGTGCGGCCGTGGTGAATCACGTCGTCGACGAGAACGACGATCTTGCCGCCGATGTCAGGCACCTCGCTGCCGCGCCGCTGGCCGTCGGGCGGCCGGAGATGAAGGTCGTCGCGGTGCAGGGTCACGTCGAGCCGGCCAAAAGGCACCGGGTTCTTCTCGAGCTTGGTGAGGATCTCGGCGAGGCGTCGGGCAAGGACGTCGCCCTTGCTGACTATGCCCACGAGCACGATGTCCTCGACCCCGCGGTTGCGCTCGACGATCTCATGCGCGATGCGCGAGAGGGAGCGGCGGATCTGATCCGCATCCATCACGGTGGCCTTGAGCCGGCCTTCGGTGACGCTCATGCCGGACCGGTCACGACAGCAACTTGTCGAGCAGGGCCATGCGGATGTGCAGGCCGTTGCGGGCCTGCCGGAAGTAGGCCGCCCGTGGGTCCTCGTCCACCTCGGGCGAGATCTCGTCTACGCGCGGTAGCGGGTGCATGAGGATTGCGTACTTCCGCATAAGCGCCATCGAGCTCTTGTCCATCCGGTAGATGCCCTTGACAGCGCCGTACGCCTCGGGGTCCGTGAAGCGCTCCTTCTGAATCCTGGTCATGTAGACCACATCGACCTCAGGCAGCACAGCGTTCAGCTCTTCTGTTTCAACCCACGGCACGCCGTGCTCGTCGAGGTGCGACTTCAGGTCGTCGCGCATCGCCACCTGCGGCGGAGCGACGAACCACAGCTTGATGTCCTTGAACTTGCTCAGCAGGTAAGTCAACGAGCGCACCGTGCGGCCGTTGGCGAGGTCGCCTACCATCGCCACGCGGACGCCGTCGATCTTGCTGATCTCGGCACGGATCGTGTAGAGATCCAGCAGCGCCTGAGTCGGATGCTGGCCCGGACCGTCGCCCGCGTTGACGATCGGCACCGTGCTCACCGCCGCGGCGCGGCTGGCCGCGCCCTCCTCGCTATGACGCAGCACGATCACGTCGGCGTATCCGCTGACGATGCGGATGGAGTCCTCGAGCGTCTCCCCCTTTGCAGCTGAGGAGAACTCACGTGCGTTGTCGGTGCCCATCGTGCTGCCCCCGAGACGCAGCATCGCCGCCTCGAAGGAGAGGCGGGTCCTGGTCGAAGGTTCGTAGAACAGCGCGGCCATCACCTGACCGGCAAGGCGACCGATGAAGTGATGGGGTTCCCGCTTGATCTCATCGGAGCGTAAGAACAGCTCTTCGAGGAGAGATCGCGAAAATTGCTGACTCTCGATCACATGTCGGAGTCGCGCCGTGATGGCCACGAAAAAACCTCCTTCCCAGGCTCACCGGCCCGGACTTAAAGGAACCTCGGGCGAAAGTCTAGCAACAACCGGTACCTTAGGCGGGCGATGAACAAGCGACCCGGGCATGTGACGGTCACGACTGAGGTGGGCGTCTGCTCGTTCTGCGGCCGGCCCCGCAACCTGCGCCGCGAAGACCACCAGCTCGGCACGCTGGTGCGCACGATCGTGACCTGCGAAACGTGTCATCGGACGCTGTCGAGCTCGATGGGCGTCGCCTCAGCCGAATCCGAGACAGAAGCGGCGCCGGCCGAGGTCGTCACGGCAGTCAAGGACGAAGCGCCGCCCACGGCAACACCGAAACGTGCGCCGGCAAAGCGCGCTACGGCGGCTAAGAAACCGGCCGCTGCGGCCAAACCCAAAACCGCCGCGAGAGCAGCAACGCGAAAGAAGTGAGCCCTGTGGCGGTCAAGGTCGATCGCCTCGAAAAGTCCTTGGGGCCGAACAAGGTGCTGCGCGGCATCTCGTTCGAGGCTCACTCTGGCGAGATCTTCGGTCTGCTCGGGCCCAACGGGGCGGGTAAGACGACGACCCTTCGCGTGATCTGCACCCTGCTCACCCCCGACGCCGGCGCGGTGGAGGTCCTCGGGTTCGATACACGCAGCGTGCCGCAAGAGGTTCGCCGTCGCGTTGGTGTCGTCACGGCAGAGTTCGGCGTCTACCCGCGATTGACGGCGCGCGAGAACATCGCTTACTTCGCGGAGCTTAGCGGTGTGCTTGACGGTGAGGTCGGTCGCAGGGTCGACTCGGTCATCGAGCGCCTCGACATGGGCGCGTTTGCAAAGCAGCGCGCGGAGACTCTGTCCTCGGGACAGAAGCAGAAAGTGGCCATCGCGCGAGCGATCGTCCATGACCCGCCGGTGCTCATGTTCGACGAGCCCACCTCCAATCTCGACGTGCTGGCATCGCGAGAGATCCGTCAGTTCATGGTTGAGTCGAAGAGTCGCGGGAAGTGCGTCATCTTTTCGACGCACGTGCTGCACGACGCCGAGCGCCTCTGCGACCGGGTGACGATCATCCACCAGGGACGCGTGGTCGCGAGTGGCCCGACAGCGGATGTGCGAGGCGGATTTCAAGACCTCGAGGACTCGTTTCTATCCCTGGTCGAGGCCGTGAAATAGTGGGCTCGCTGGGAATCGTCTTCAGAAAAGAGATCCACGAGATCCTCCGCGATCGCCGGACGTTGATCGCGATCGCGCTGGCGGTGCTGGCGACGCCCACCGTTCTGTTCGTGATCTCCCAGGTTGCGACTCGGACTGCGACGCAGACCTACACGGTCGGCTATTCCGGCGACATCCCAACCGGACTCGACACACTGTTCGGCGCAACCGGCCTGAAGCTGGAGCGGGTCGACGACCCAGCCTCCGCCGCGAAAAAGCAGGTGGACATCGGCATCGTATTCACAGCGGCCGGAATCGAGGAGTACTACGACCCGTCGCGGCAGAGCGCGCAGATCGCCGACATCCGGTTGCAGACGATCCTGAGCAGGTACGACGCCGCGAAAATCGCGGCTTCGCTCCAGCAGAAGGGAGTCGATCCTTCGGTCCTCAACCCGCTGCCGGTCAACCTCCACCCGCTCAGCTCGCCGGTCAAGGCGGCCGGCAACTCGTTCCTGAGCTTTTTCCTGCCTTACATCCTGATCACGATGAGCCTCACCGGAGGGCTGTCGGCGGCGCTCGACACGTCCGCGGGCGAGCGCGAGCGGAAGACGCTCGAGAGCCTTCTTCTCACGCCGGCGCCGAGAGGTCAGGTGCTGATCGGAAAGATCCTCGCCGTGAGCCTGCTCAGCCTTGTCGCGGCGATCGCAGCCATCGCTTCGATGCTCATCGCCCTGAGCCAGATATCGTTCGGCATCAACGGCGGCGAGGATGCACGAGTCAGCCTGACGCCTCTGGCGGCAACCGTCATGGTCTGGCTCGCGGTGCTGCTGGCGGCTTCGTTCAGCTCACTGACCGTGGCCCTCGGCACGCTGGCGCGCAACTTCCGCCAGGGGCAGGCGTACGCCACCCCGCTGTACTTCATCACGATCTTTCCCGCCTCGATCATTTTGTTCATCCCGGACTTCAACCCGAGCCTGGCCTATTACCTGATCCCGATCCTGAACGCCGTTCTCGTCCTGCGCGACGCGATCATCCACAACAGCGTTTCCTGGGGACCCTTGATCGTGACCTCGGCGAGCCTCCTGCTGACCGGCGTGCTCTGTTTTTACGCGGCGTTGAGGATCTTCACGCGAGAGGCGCTTCTCGTCCGCTCGTAACCGGCCCCGAGTGGCAGACTGTTAGGAGTGATGACCCGCCGCCTTGAGGAGAGAGACCTTCGCAGCCTCGAGCGGAGAAGCATGTACGGGATCTTCCATCCGCTGGACGTCGAAGAGCGGCTGCCGCGGGAGCTGATCCACGAAGGGTGGCGCCAGCGGCTGTGCGAGATCCATTTCCTGGAGGTCACCGGAGCCCTTTACCTACCGGCTCTGATCATGGCCATGATCGCGTTGGGTTCGGCGCACGTGAACCCGCTGCTCGGCTTCGTGGTGATGTCTTCGCTGTTCATGGGCTTTCTCATCTACACGATCTCGGCCAGGTATCGCTAGGGCGTATAACCGTCGCATGACAGCAGCAGTGATCGTGGCGTTCGGCCGCTCCCCGATCGGACGGGCGCGCAAGGGCTCCCTCGTCGATGTCCGGCCGGACGACCTGGCGGCCCACGTGGTCACCAAGGTTCTCGACAAGGTCCCGGAGCTCGACCCGACCCAGATCGAGGATCTGATCTGCGGATGCGGCCTGCCAGGGGGCGAGCAGGGCCACAACATCGGACGGGTCGTTTCGATCCTCGCTCGGCTCGACGTTCCCGGCGTCACGGTCAACCGCTACTGCTCCTCATCGCTGATGACCACGCGAATGGCCGCGCACGCAATCGAGGCCGGCGAAGGGGACGTATTTCTGTCAGTCGGCGTCGAATGCGTTTCGCGCTACGGCAGCGGCTATCCGGACGCCCCTGACACGTACAACCCGAAGCTCGTGCCCGGCAACACGGAGGAATATCCCGACATCTACATCGCGATGGGTCAGACCGCGGAGAACGTCGCCTCCCGAGAGAAGATCAGCCGCGCGGAGCAGGATCGCTACGCGGTCAAGAGCCAGGCCGCAGCGGTCAAGGCGCGTGACAACGGCTTCTTCGACCGCGAGATCATCCCCGTCCCGCTGCCCAACGGTCAGCAGTTCTCCAAAGACGATGGGCCGAGGCCTGGCACGACGGTGGAGGTGCTCGGCACGCTGCAGCCCGCCTTTCGCGAGAACGGGACTGTCACCGCCGGCAACTCGTGTCCGCTCAACGACGGAGCGGCCGCGGTCGTGGTCATGTCCGACCGGCGTGCCAAGGAGCTCGGCATCAAACCGATCGCGCGCGTCCTCGCGACGGGACTGTCCGCGCTCGAGCCAGAGTTCATGGGTCTGGGCCCGATCGATGCCTCGAAGCAGGCCTTGAAGCGGGCCAAGATGACGATCGACGACATCGACATCGTCGAGATCAACGAGGCGTTCGCCGCGCAGGTCATCCCGTCGGCTCGGGGCATAGGCGTCGACCCGTTCAGCGACAAGCTGAACCCGCATGGCGGGGCGATCGCGCTGGGCCATCCGTTCGGCATGACCGGCGCGCGCATCCTGTGCACCCTGCTCAACGGCCTGCGCGAGACGGACAAGACCTTCGGCCTGGAGACGATGTGCGTCGGGGGCGGCCAGGGCATGGCGATGATCCTCGAGCGGCTGAACTAGCCGCTAGGCTCGGGCCGGCGCCGCAGCGGTAAGGCTGCTCAGCACTCGCTCGAGCAGCCCACGGAGCGTTTTCCTCTCCTCCGGCGACAGGTCCCTGAGGACTTCGTCCTCCAGGCTCTCGCGCGCCTTGTCGGCCCGCTCGAGGGCCCGGCGGCCCGCCGCGCTGAGCTCGACGATATGGCGCCGTCGGTCGTTGGGATCGCGACGCCTGACCGAGAACTGGGCGGCCTCGGTCTCGTTGAGGATCAGGACGACGCTGTTTGCGTCCATGAAGAGCGCGCTTTCCAGCTCCTGCTGGGTCACGCCCGGGTGGTCCCGGATGTAGCCGAGCGTCATGTAGGGCTTGAGCCGCATGCCGAGGAGCTCCTCGCTGGCCAGGCGGTGCACCGTCTTGTTGAGCTGCGTCACCAGCGACACGATGCCGGGATCCGGCCTCGGCCCGTCACTCTTCACGTCCATTGATCTTATCACCAACTCTTAATATTCCCGCCTCGCGGATATTCCATGCAATACAGATCATACCGATCCTGTTATAGTGATCATCCTCAGATCGGTTCGGTTGTTTTTGGAGGCTGCAATGTCAAATCTCAGAAGGTGGGCGGCTCTGGTCGTGGTCTGCTTCGGGCAGCTCATGATCATGCTCGACGGCACGATCGTGAACGTCGCGCTGCCTTACATCCAGCGCGACCTGGGCTTCTCCCAGGCCGGCTTGACCTGGGTGGTCAACGCCTACCTCATCGCCTACGGCAGCTTTCTGCTCGTGGCGGGAAGGATGGGTGACCTCATCGGCCGCCGCAAGGTTTTCCTGGCGGGGGTGTTCCTGTTCACCGTGGCGTCGGTCGGCACCGGGTTCGCGACAGGCGGGCAAAACCTCATCGTCGGCCGCTTCCTCCAGGGTCTGGGCGGATCGCTGTCCGCCGGGGTGATCATCGCGATCATCGTCACGGAGTTCCAGAAGCCGGCGGAGCGCGCACAGGCGATGAGCGTCTTCACGCTCGTGATCGCCGGCGGCGGCTCACTGGGCTTGCTCGCAGGCGGTTTGCTGACCCAGTGGATGAACTGGCACTGGATCTTCTTCATCAATCTGCCCATCGGCATCCTCACGCTGCTTCTGGGTGCGTGGCTGATCGAAGAGAACGAGGGTCTTGGGCTGAGCCAGGGCGTCGACCTGGCCGGCGCGGTCCTGATCACCGCATCGCTGATGCTCGGCGTGTACGGCATCGTGACCGCAGCCGACTATGGATGGACCTCCGCGCACACCCTTGGCTTCACGGGCGCGGCTGTGGGTCTGGGGGCGCTGTTCGTGCTGCTCGAGTCGCGGCTCCGTAACCCATTGATGCCGCTGCGCATCGTCGGCATCCGCTCGCTCACGGGCGCGAGCGGCGCGCGAGCACTCCTGTTTACGGGCCTGTTCACGAACTTCTTCGTCGGCGCGCTTTACCTGCAGCACGTCCGTGGATACAGCGCCTTCCAGACTGGTCTCGCATTCCTGCCGACGACGCTGATGATCGGCGTGATGTCGAGCGGGATCGCCGCCCGGCTCATGGCTCGCGTCGGCCCGCGCAACCTGCTGATCGCGGGATTGGCCATCATCATCGCCGCGCTGACAATCCTTGCCAACGCGGGTCCTGGCACCGGCTACGCGCCGGAGCTCCTGGCCGCTTACGTCCTGCTCGGCGCGGGTGCCGGATCCTCGTTCCTGCCGCTGCTCACCATCTCAATGTCCGAGGTGCCGCTGAAGGATGCCGGCTTGGGCTCCGGCTTCGGCAACGTGGTGATGCAGGTTGGAGGAGCGTTGGGGCTGGCGTCGGTCACGTCGATCTCGACCTCGAACTCGCAGGGATTCGCCGCCTTCCAGATGGCTTACGTCCTGGCGGCGATCTGCGTTGCAGCATCTCTGATCGTGGTGGTCACGGTGCTGCGCACGCACGCTGCGCAGGCCGCGGTCCAGGACCAGGCACGGGCTGAGGAGGCGGCCGCCTAAGCCCCCGGCTTTCGGGCGTAAAAGCGGCACGGCGGCGATTCCGCCGTGGTGTGGAAGTTCCAATGACGGCACCATGCGGTGCCGTCAAACTTCCGGCACGATCCGCATGTGACGCGGGGAGACTCAACTCGCGTCTTCTTCATGTGATGCTCCTCGCGCTCACCCGGAAACGCCTCCTCCAGGGGTCCGCGCAGACTCACGGCGTCAGCGTCTGAGTTTGTGGGGATATCACAGCTGCGACCTCACTTCCCACAGCTCCGGATAGAACCGTTTGCCAAGCGTCGAGCGAAGGTATCGCGCCCCACTGCTGCCGCCGGTGCCAGTCTTGCTTCCGATCTGGCGCTCGACCATCAAAACGTGGCGCGCACGCCAGTGGGCAAAGATCTCGTCATGGTCCAGCAGCGCCTCACAGAGATCGAAGAGGTCGCCGTGACGCTCGCGATCGCGGAAAACCTCGAGCAGCGACGGTGAGCCGCGCCGCCTGAGCAAAGCTCGGAACGCATCCTCCACTGATGGCGCATCGAGCCTTTCGCGCAGACGGTCCATCTCGGCCGGCGTTGCTTCCAGCCGGGCGACGTACTTCGGTTCCTTCAGGCCTGAGAGGAACTCGATCTCGCGAAACTGCACCGACTGAAACCCGCTCGCCGGGGCGAGCTTCGATCGGAACGCCAGAAAGTCCTGCGGCGACATGGTCTCCAGGACCTCGATCTGCTCGACGAGCAGCTTTTCGATGACGTACACGCGGTGGAGGTGGTGGCGTGCAAAGAAGACATCGTCGGCATCGATCCGATCCCGTGTCGCCTCGAGCTCGAACAACACGACCTTGAACCACAGCTCGTACACCTGGTGGGCGACGATGAACAAGAGCTCGTCGTGCTCGCGGCTTAGTCCCTGCTGGAGCTGCAGCAGCTCGGGCACCTTGAGGTACGCGCCGTAGGAAAGCTCCCGCCCCTCCTCCCCGAAACGCTGGCTCACGCGCGCCCTAGTGCCTGAAGTGGCGCCGGCCGGTCACCACCATCGCGATGCCGGCCGCGTCTGCGGCGGCGGTCACGTCGGCATCCTTCATCGAACCGCCGGGCTGGATCACGGCAGTGACGCCTGCGCGCGCGCCGAGCTCCAGGCCGTCGGGAAACGGGAAGAACGCATCCGACGCCAGGACCGACCCTCGAGAGCGATCCCCAGCCCGTTGGACCGCCAGCTGGACCGCCTCCACGCGCGACATCTGGCCCGCGCCGACGCCGACCGCGGCTCCGTCCTTGAACAGCACGATCGCGTTCGACTTCACGTGCTTGACCGCGATCCATGCGAGGCCGAGCTGCTTCCACTCCGCATCGGTGGGGGCGCGCAGCGTGGCGGCCTTGGTTGACGGCCGATCGAAGCCGGCGCGGTCCCATTCCTGGACCAGAAAGCCGCCCGGGACCGAGCGCACTTCGTAATCAAAAAGGCCCGACCGCGCGGGCGGAGCGGCGATCACGATCATGTTCTTGCGCCGGGCCAGCACGTCCTTGGCTTCGTCAAGGATCTCGGGGGCGATCACGACGTGCGTGACGATCTGGACGATCTGCTCGGCCGTCGACCGGTCGAGGGCGCGGTTCGTCGCCACGATGCCGCCGAATGCGGACACCTTGTCGCACTCGTATGCCATGCGATAGGCGATCGCGGTGTCGGCGGCCACGGCGAGTCCGCATGGGTTCATGTGCTTGACGATCGCCACGGCGGGTTCGGTGTAATCCATCACGAGCTGGAACGCGGCCGACGCGTCCTGGATGTTGTTGAACCCAAGCGGACCACCCTGCACATGCTCGGCGCCGCCGATCCCGCCGGCGTCGGGGCCGAGACGGTAGAAAGCCGCCTTCTGGTGCTCATTCTCTCCGTACTTCAGGGGCTGAGCGAGAAGTCCCGCGATCGAGATCTCGGGTGGAAAGCCGTTGCCATCCTGGCGCCTCATGTATGCGGCGATCCAGGAGTCGTAGGCCGACGTATGCGCGTACGCCTCGGCGGCCAGGCGTCGCCGCGCGGGCTGATCGAGCGTGCCCTCGTTGAGCACGCCAAGAATCTCGGCGTATCGCTGCGGCCGCACGACCACGACGACCGACTCGTGATTCTTGGCTGCCGCCCTGATCATCGCCGGACCACCGATGTCGATCTGCTCGATGGCCTCATCAAAAGTGACGTCGGGACGCAGCACTGTGTCGACAAACGGGTAGAGGTTGCAGCAGACCAGGTCGATCTCCCGGAGCCCGTGCTGGGTCAGAGCGTCGATGTGTTCGCGCTTGTCCCGCCTGGCAAGGATGCCCGCATGCACGCCCGGGTGCAGCGTCTTGATCCGGCCGTCCATCATCTCGGGGAAGCCGGTGAGGTCGCTGACCGGCTGCGCGTCGAGCGCCGCATCCTGGAGGGCCTGCAAAGTGCTGCCGGTCGCGAACAGGTCGTAGTCCAGCCGCTTGAGGCCGCGGGCAAAGCCTGCGAGCCCGGTCTTGTCGCTAACGGACAGTAGGGCCGTTGGCAAGTTCCGCCTCCATCATCCGGATCGCCTTGGGCAGGATCCGGTACTCCGCCTCGTGCACACGCCGGCGCAGAGTCTCCACCGTATCGCCTTCGAGAATCGGGACAGCTTCCTGCAAGAGGATCGGGCCGGCGTCGAGATCGGCGGTCACTACGTGCGCGGTCGCGCCCGTCCGCCTGGCGCCGCCGGCCAGGGCTTGCTCGATGGCGTCCATCCCTCCCGCGAAGTCAGGCAGCAGCGACGGATGGATGTTGATGATCCGGCCCGCGAATGCATCGAGGAAGGGCCGCGTGTGGATCCTGTCATAGCCGGCGTCGACGACGATCTCGACGCCATGCTCGACAAGAAAGTCGCGCATCGCGGCGTCGCGGTGCTCGGCTGACGGATAGGACTTCTGGGAGAACTCGCCCAACGGGATCCCCTGCCGGCGGGCGAAATCCGCACCCCCGCAGCTCGGTCGGTTGGTGACCGCGGCCGCAACGTCGAAACCCAACTCCACCAGGTTGCGAAGGTTGGTCCCCTGGCCCGAGACCGCGACTCCGAGCTTCAGAGGAATGTGACCCGATCCGGGCCGGTCTGACCGACGACCTCGCCGACGACGGTCGCGCCGGACGGAACCTCCTCGCGATCGACGACAACGATCATGCCCAGACCCATGTTG
Organism: Chloroflexota bacterium; assembly: GCA_005881275.1. Lineage (GTDB taxonomy): Bacteria > Chloroflexota > Dormibacteria > Dormibacterales > Dormibacteraceae > 40CM-4-65-16. Next base: position 36,321 of record VBEF01000036.1, on the reverse strand, counting down.
AACGTTCCGTACATCTCGTCGTCGGCGATCCTGCCACGCTTGCGAATGAGCTCGAAGACGGGCGGGATCCGCCACGCCCGGCGCTCGAGGCGTGCGCCCAGTCCGTCGGGAAGGCAGCGTGGCAGGTTGCCCAGCACGCCGCCGCCCGTGATGTGCGCCGCGCTTTTCCACTGGACGAGCGCCAGGTCGTCGAGGTAGGAACGGTGGGGCTCGAGCAGGACCTCGCCCAGGGGCTTGCCCAGCTCCGGAAAGAAGTGGCTCAGGGGCACGTCCTCGAACACCTTGCGCACGAGTGAGAAGCCGTTGGTGTGTAGCCCGTTTGATGGCAGCCCGATGAGCGCGTCCCCCGCCTTGACGGCGTCGCGCTTCGAGCCCGGCTCGACAAGGCCCACGATGAACCCGGCCAGGTCGTAGTCGCCCAGGGCGTAGACGCCTGGCATCTCGGCGGTCTCGCCACCTAGGAGAGCGCAGCCGGCGGCACGACACGCTGCCGTCATGCCATCCACCAGTTCCGTAAAGACGTCAGGCTCGAGCTTGCCTGTCGCGAAGTAGTCCAGGAAGAAAAGAGGCCGGGCCCCGGCGGTGGCGATGTCGTTGACACAGTGGTTGACGATATCGACGCCGATCCCTCGATGCGATGCGGCGGCGATCGCAACCTTGATCTTGGTCCCGACGCCGTCTGCGCTCGCGGCCAGGTGACCTCCGCCCGCCAGCGCGTACAGGCCGGCGAACGGGCCAACACCGACGGCCACCTCTTTGCCGTGCGTGGCCGCGATCAGTGGCTTGACCCGCTCCAGCGCGCGCTCGTAAGCCTCGATGTCGACGCCCGCCGCGGCATACGACAGACCCTCGCTCGACATTTCCTAGATTTTCGCGAGCAGCGGAGAGGGGGGCCCCGAGACGTGGTCTGACTTGAGTGGAAGCTCGAACTGCATCTTGTCCATCTCGAGCTGCTGCGGCACCGGCACCGGATAGGAGCCGTCGAAGCATGCGCGGCAGAACTCCTGCGCCGTGCCGCGCCCGATGGCGCGAATCAAGCCCGGGATGGAGAGGTAATGCAGCGAGTCGGCGCCGATCTGCTGCCGTACCTCGTCGACAGAGCGGCCCGCCGCGATCAGCTCTTTGGTTGAGCCGATGTCGACTCCCATGAAGCACGGGAAGCGCATCGGCGGGCTCGAGATTCGCATGTGGATCTCGCTCGCCCCGGCCGCGCGAAGGCGCTCGATGATGCGCCGCGAAGTCGTGCCGCGGACGATCGAATCGTCGACCGCAATCAGCCGCTTGCCCTTGATCGAGCGAGGCAGCGGATTGAGCTTCAGCATCACGCCCGCTTCGCGCAGAGACTGATCGGGCTGGATGAAAGTGCGGTTGATGTACCGGCTCTTCATCAGAGCCTCGCGAAAAGGAATCCCGGCCGCCTCGGCGTAGCCGATCGCCGCCGGAGTGCCGGAGTCAGGGAACGCGATCACCATGTCCGCGTCGACCGGCGCCTCTTGCGCGAGCTCGTGACCCATGCGGATGCGTGCGTCCTCGAGCTCACAGTTTTTGAGGATGGAGTCAGGTCGCGCGAAGTAGATGAACTCGAAGACGCACATCGCGTGCTTGCTCGATGCCTGAAAGGTGACGCTGTGCACGCCATGCTCGTCCATGACCACCATCTCGCCCGGCTGTACCTCGCGCACGAAGGTCGCGTGCACCGTGTCCAGCGCGCAAGTCTCAGAGGCCAGGACATGCGCCGGTTGTCCGGGCAGCGGGATGTAGCCGATGCACAGAGGCCGGAAGCCGAAGGGATCGCGCAGTGCAATCAGCTGGTTCGGCGTGATGATGCCGCACGAGTAGGCGCCGACGACTCGGGCGAAGGTGCGGCGGATGACGTCCTCCCACGAGCGCCCGTGAGTGTTCTCGATGAGACGCGCCATGACCTCGGTGTCGAGAGCCGTCTCAAACGCGACGCCCTGCTCCTGGAGCTGGGCGCGAAGCGCGTCGGCGTTCAACAGGTTGCCGTTGTGCGCGATGGCGCCGGGCCCGAGCGTCGGATGGTGAAACGGGAGCGGGTGCGCGTTTTCAGCCCGGCTGGAGCCGGTCGTCGAGTACCGCGTGTGACCGAGCGCGATGACCGAACCTTCGCCGAGGTTTTTGATCTCCGCCGGCGAGAAAACCTGCGCCACGAGCCCCATATCGCGGTGGACACGCACCGACGTTCCGTCGGAGACCGCGATGCCGGCCGATTCCTGGCCGCGGTGCTGCAGGGAGAAGAGGCCGAAGTACGTGAGGTTTGCCACGTCCACCCCGTTGTTGGCGCAGACCCCGAAGACTCCGCACATCTAGGTGATCATTGCCTCCCAGGCTTCGCGAAGCTCGCTGAGCGAGAGCTTCAGCTGGCCTTCGAACTCCAGGAAATCGCCGCCGGCGAGGCCGAGCAGGGACAGTTCTACGTGATGGCGGCGAGCCAGCGACTGCAGCTCCGGCATCGCGCGCGAGGGAACGCTGATGATGTAGCGGCTTGGCGACTCCCCAAAGAAGGCGGCGTCGAGCCGCAGCGGGGGCTCGGGCCGGACCGCTGGACAGCGCACCCCGATACCGCCGAGAAGGCAGCACTCTGCAAGCGCGACCAGCATTCCGCCATCGGCACAGTCGTGGGCCGAGTGGAGATGGCCGCTCTGCGCGGCCGCGAGCACCACGCGGTTCACCGCCTGCTCCCTCATCAGGTCGAGGGCGGGCGGCCGGCCCGCGACGTAGCCGTGCTCGACCTTCAAATACTCGCTTCCTCCGAGGTCGTTGTGACTCGACCCGATCAAGAGGACGAAGTCGCCCTCGGTACGCAGCCCCGCGCCGAGCTTGCGGGCGTAGTCATCGATCACACCGATCATCCCGATCACGGGCGTCGGATAGATCGCGGACTCGCCATTGGAGTCGTTGTACAGGCTGACGTTCCCGCTGACCACCGGCAGCTCGAGCGTGCGACACGCGTAGGCCATGCCCGCCACAGTCTCCTCGAGCTCCCAGTAGACCTCCGGCCGCTCCGGGTTCGCGAGATTCAGGCAGTCGGTGACAGCCAGCGGCCGCGCTCCCGTCGCGATGATGTTGCGTGCCGCTTCAGCGACGGCGAGCTGCGCGCCGAGATGCGGATCGAGGTGGCAGTAACGCGCGTTGCAGTCGGTCGTCACGGCGATCCCAAGGCGCGTGCCCTTGACCCGCAGCATCGCCGCATCCCCGCCGGGCGCGACCACCGTCGCATCGCCGACCATGTGGTCGTAGCGGCGGAACACGCCGCGGCGGCTCGAGAGGTTAGGGCTGGCGAGCAGGCGCAGCAGCGTCGCGCCGGGGTCGGCGAGCGGTGGGAGGGCATCGACCTCGAGCCCGAACGGCGGCTCGGGAGCGATGCCGACGAGGCGCCGCATCGGCGCGCCGTCGGTCAGCAGCTTGACCGGAAGGCGTGCCACGTGGTCCCGTCCGTCGACCACGGTCAGCTGGCCGTCGTCGGTGACCTGACCGATGACAGCTGACGTCAGGTCCCAAGCGTGGAAGATGCTCTCGACCTCCCTCTCCCGACCGCGCTGGACGACGACCAGCATCCGTTCCTGGGATTCCGAAAGCATCACGTCGTAAGGCGTCATGCCGCGCTCGCGTCGAGGAACGAGCGAGACGTCGATCTTGGCGCCGGCGCCTTCTACCCGACCAGCGCATTCGGCCACGGCCGATGTGAGCCCGGCGGCGCCCAGGTCCTGGATCGCGACCACCGCGTCGGTGTGCGCGAGATCCATGCAAGCCTCGAGCAGACATTTCTCGAGGAACGGGTTGCCGACCTGGACCGCAGGCCGCCGCTCGGCGCTGCTGTCGTCGAGCTCGAGCGAGGCGAACGACGCACCGTGGATTCCGTCGCGGCCGGTATCCGCTCCCACGAGCATCAAGCTGTTGCCGGTGCCTTCGGCCCGGGCCCGCATGAGCTGATCGGTTCGCACGAGGCCGACGCACATCGCGTTGACCAGCGGGTTGTTCACATAGCAATCCTCGAAATAGATCTCACCGCCGACGGTTGGGATTCCGATGCAGTTGCCGTAACCGCCTATGCCGGCGATAACGCCTTCGACGTGTCGCCTCGATTCCTGGGGAGGACCAAAACGCAGCGAGTTGAGAAGAGCGATGGGTCGCGCGCCCATGGCGATCACGTCGCGGATGATTCCGCCGACACCGGTCGCTGCTCCCTGGTACGGCTCGATGGCCGACGGGTGGTTGTGCGACTCGATCTTGAAAACGACGGCCCACCCCTCGCCGATGCTGACCGCGCCAGCGTTCTCACCCGGGCCTTGCAGCACGGCTGGTCCGGCGGAAGGAAGACGGCGGAGCAGCGCCTTCGAGCTTTTGTACGAGCAATGCTCAGACCACAGAACGCCGAGCATGCCGAGCTCGACTTCGTTCGGTGCTCTTTTGAGCTGCCCGACGATGGCCCGGTACTCATCCGGAGTGAGCGCAACCTCGCGGAGCTTGCGTTCGTCCACCGATTTCACACTCAAGACATCAGCACCTTCAGCGCGTTGTCGGCCACCGAACGGAACAGCTTCAGGCCATCGGTGCCGCCGAGCTCGGCTTCCGAGCAGCGCTCGGGGTGCGGCATCATGCCGAGCACGTTGCCGCGCGCGTTGATGATGCCGGCGATATTGTGCAACGAGCCGTTCGGGCTCGCGGAGGGCACAACTCGACCGCCTGGATCGCAGTAACGGAACACCACCTGGCCTCTCTGCTCCAGGCGTGAGAGTGTGGCAGGATCGGCAAAGTAGCTGCCTTCGCCGTGCGCGACGGGAACTCGCAGCACCTCGCGCTCCCGGCATGCCGCCGTGAAGGGAAGATCGGTTCGTTCGACCAGGAGGTTTGTCCACTCGCAGCGGAACTCGAGCGACGCGTTGCGGATGAGGGCGCCGGGGAGCAGCCCCGCCTCGCAGAGGACCTGGAACCCGTTGCAGATGCCCCAGACGAGGCCGCCGCGGTCGGCAAACTCGCCGATCTGCTCCATCACCGGCGCGAACCTGGCGATGGCACCCGTTCGCAGGTGGTCGCCGTACGCAAAACCGCCGGGCAGGATCACGCAGTCGCAACCTTTCAGATCAGCATCTTTGTGCCAGAGGTAGGTCAATTCCGCTCCGACAACCTGGTCGATGACCCAGCCGCAGTCCCGGTCGGACCACGTGCCGGGAAAAACTACGACTCCGAACTTCACCGGCGCTTGTGCTCCGGCTCGATGTCGAATCGGAAGTCCTCGATCACGTGGTTGGCCAGCAGCTGGCGGCACATCGCTTCGACGCGCTGCCGGGCCTCGTGCTCGCTGGAACCCTCGATGCTCACCTCGATGTACTTGCCGACCCGCACGTCGACCACCTCGCGAAAGCCGAGCGAAGCAAGGCCCTGTTTGACAGTGATGCCTTGCTGGCGGGAACAGCGGCTTGCCGACGACGCGCTGGTACGCGGTCAGGTAGCGCAGGCGCGTCTGCGCCACGACGTCGTCCGGCAGGCGCGGCGGGTCCGATTCCTTGTCCCAGCCCGAATGAGTGAGCCAGTCACGGACGAACTGCTTGTCATACGAGTCAGGCGACGTGCCCGGGCGGTAGGTGGCGGCGTCCCAGTAGCGAGAGCTGTCGGGCGTGAGTACCTCGTCGATGAGGATGACGTCGTCTCCGACGGTGCCGAACTCGAATTTCGTGTCGGCGAGGATGAGCCCGCGGCGCGCCGCAAACTCGGCCGCGTAGTTGTACAGCTCCAGGCTCGCATCGTGCAGCTTGGTGGCGAGCTCGTCGCCAAGGTCCTTTTTCATCTGGTCAAAGGTGATGTTCTCGTCGTGCCCGGCTTCCGCCTTCGTCGCCGGCGAGAAGATCGGAGTCGCCAGCTTTTCGCTCTCTCGCAGACCGGGCGGCATCTTCTCGCCCGCCAGTGTCTGCGATTCCTGGTATTCCTTCCATGCGCTGCCCGCCAGGTAGCCGCGGACGACGCACTCAAAGTCGATCCTCTTGGCCTTGCGCACGATCATGAAACGGCCGGCGAGCTCTTCTCGATAGTTCTTGAGCGCGGCCGGCAGGTCGGGAACCATCCCGGAGATCAAATGATTCGGCTGGAAGGTGTCTGTCTGGGAGAACCAGAAGATCGAGAGCTGGGTGAGCACCTTGCCCCGGTCGGGGATGCCGTTGGGGAGGACGTGGTCAAACGCTGAGATGCGGTCGGTGGCGACCATCAGCAGCTGATCAGCGCCGAGCTCATAAGTGTCCCGGACCTTGCCCCGCGCGAACAGCTTGAGCGGGAGCTCGGTATCGGTTACGGGAGGCCCGGCGATCACTTGGTGGTTACTCCCAAACCCAGACGCTCATAGGCCAGGTCCGTGTGCTCGAGGCCTGCCCACGGATCGAAGACTTGATCCATGCGCGCGCCGATGCGTTTGGTCACGTCCTCATTCTTCTCGAGCAGCTCCCTGAAACCATCGCCTGCATTCTCCATCGCCCGCATGGCCGCCTTCTGGACAACCAGGTAGGCATCTTCACGCGACAGGCCGCTATCGACGAGGGCGAGCAGCACGCGCTGCGAGAAAACCACGCCACCCGCGAACTGCAGGTTGGCAAGCATTCGCTCCGGCCGCACCTCGAGGCCCTTCAGGACCTTGCCCATCTCGAGCGCCATGTAATCGACCGCCGCACACGCGTCGGGGAAGGCGACGCGCTCCGCGGACGAGTGGCTGATGTCGCGCTCGTGCCACAAGGCGGTGTTCTCCAGCGCCGTCAGCAGGTTGCCGCGCACCACGCGCGCCAACCCGCAGACGCGTTCGGTCAGGACCGGGTTGCGCTTGTGCGGCATCGCCGAGCTTCCCTTCTGCTCCTTGCCGAACGGCTCGAACACCTCGCCGACCTCGGTCCGCTGCAGGAGGCGGATCTCGGTCGCGATTCGCTCCAGCGTCCCCGCGGCGATGGCGACCGCCGACATGAAGCTCGCGTGCCGGTCGCGCGACACGACCTGTGTCGAAACCTCATCGACCTTGAGGCCCAGCTCGCGGCATACGTGTTCCTCGACTCGAGGGTCGATCGTCGCGTGCGTTCCGACCGCTCCGCTGACCCGGCCGACCGCGGCTTCGTCAGCGGCCTGCTCCAGGCGCTCGATCGAGCGATCGAGCTCGGCCACCCAGCCCGCGACTTTGAACCCAAAGGTGGTGGGCTCGGCGACGATGCCGTGTGTCCGGCCGGCCATCAGCGTCTTGCGGTGCTTTAGCGCAAGGTCCGCCGCGGCCTCGCGGACGCCGGCGAGGTCGCCGGTAATGAGCCGCGCGGACTCCACCATCTGCACGGCCAGCGCCGTGTCGTTCAGGTCCTGGCTCGTCATCCCGATGTGGACGTAACGAGCCTCGGGCTGACCGATGGATTCGTTGAGGACCGTGAGGAACGCGATCACGTCGTGACCTACGCGTGACTCGACCTCAGCGATCTTCGTTGCGTCAAGCGTGCCCTTTCGGATCTTCGGCAGAGCGGACTCAGGGATCCGGCCAAGCGAGGCCCAGGCCTCGCAGGCGAGGACTTCGATCCGCAGCCACAGCTCGTACTTGTGCTCGTCTGACCAGACCGCGCGCATCGCGGGCGGCGTGTAGCGCTCGATCAAGAACGGCGATTCCCAGTCAACACTCGGGGACGGCAGGAATTATAAGGTGCGCCGGGAAGACAAGATTTAGTGACGGCGGGGCAATCGGGCCCTAGATATCGTGGTCATGCATGGCCGGCGCAAGCCTTTAAGCGACTGGCTTGATAATCGATGGCTGCCCATGGACTTGCTTCGTAACCAGCTTCGAGGGGCCCTCGTTTGAACCGGCGCAGGCTGAACGGCCAGTGAGCGACCCGTCACGCGACGAGGAGCGAGAGCTCGTCGAGCTCGCCAAGCGGGACCCACGCCAATTCGGGGCGCTCTATGACCGGCACTTTCAGCAGATTTACCGGTTCATTTATTCAAGAGTGAGGGAGCAAACCGCCGCGGAGGACGTCACTTCTGAAGTCTTCATGAAGGCTCTGAAGGCCATGCCCCGTTACCAGGACACGGGGCGGCCCTTTGCCGCGTGGCTGTACCAGATCGCGGTCAACGCGATCGCCGACCGCTACCGGACGCTGCGCCCCACTCACGCACTCGATGACTTCCACGACCTGTCGATCGGCGGCCCGGCGCTCGATGAGGTGGCGGCCAACCGCGACGAGGTGCGCCGGATCTGGGCCCTGGTCGAGGCGCTTCCGCACCAGCAACGGACCGCGCTGGTGCTCAAGTTCCAGGAAGACATGAAGATCGAGGACATCGCAGTCGCGATGGGCAAGTCCGCCGGCGCGGTGAAGCTGTTGATCCATCGTGGCGTGACTCGGCTGCGCGAGGGAGCGTCCACCTTGAGGCCTGTCGATTGAGCGCATTCCGCGACCCCGAGCTGGAAGACGTCCTACAGGACGATGAGCTTCGGCGCATAGCCGGGGTCCTGTCCTCCGCGCGGCAGGCCGATGCGCCCCTCGATGACGCCTTCAAGACCGGGCTGCGCCGGCAGCTCATGCATGAAGCCTGGGCGATGAGCGACGGCCGGTCCTCGTTGTGGCGCCGATTGTTCGGCCCGCCCGGCTTTGCGTGGGCCGGCGCGGCCGCGGGCCTGGTCCTCATCGCATCCGTCGTCGTCTGGACGGCGCTGCAGCAGCCTGGCGGGTTCAACCAGGTCTTCGTCCAGAGCCCGGTCGACGGCAAGAGCAGCGTGTCGCTGCAGCAGCCGATCCTCGTCTCCTTCAACCAGCCGATGGACCACCAGACCACCCAGGACGCGGTTCAGGTCGCACCCGCGACCAGCGTGATGTTCTCGTGGGACCAGAACAGCCGCACCCTCGCGGTCCAGCCGGCCAGCGGCAACCTTGCGCCCAACACCCAGTACCAGGTGACCATCGGTCCCGGCGCGAGGACTCAGGCGGGCCAACCCCTGGCCACACCGCAGACCATCACCTTCGTGACGCAGCCGCCCGCGCCGCCGACGCCGGCCGTCTCGCCGCGCCCGACGCCATCCGCGAACGCGCTCGGGGAGAAGCAGGTGACGGGCCTCAACGGTGCGTCATCTCTTGCAGCCCAGTGGTCCGCGGATTCATCCCTGCTCTACTTCGTCGACGGGAAGGGAGCGCTGGCCGTCGTGCCGGCGAAAGGCGGGGCCGTCACAGTGATCTCGCCGGATGGGGCGTCCGCACCGTCCCTTGCGCCGGCGGGCGATCGCCTCGCCTATATCCGCGGCGGCAAGATCGAGGTTCTGACGTTCGCCACGGGCAAAACGGACGAGGTCGCGCCCAAACCCGCGGCCACGCAGGTCGGTTGGTCCAAGGACGTGCTCGTCTGGGCCGCGGCCGACGGGATCTATACGCAAGATGGAGATGGCCAGAAGCAGCTCGCTCCCCTTCCCTCCACTGGAACCGTGACCGTGCTTTCGATCGCTCCAGACGGAGCTCACGCGGTTTACCGCCAGGATCACAGCCTCTTCGTCATGGACCTGGCCGGCGGCAAGAGCACGCAGCTCGGCCAGGCCGATGCGGGATTCGCAGGCTGGTCGCCAGGCGGCGCATTTCTCCTGTTTACGACCGCTGACGCTTTGATCGTGGCGGATCCGCAGGGCGTTTCCCAGGCCACCCTACCGCCCGGCGACGCCACCTGGTCGACGCAGGACGCGATCCTCGTCGGCACCGACACCGCCCTCTACCAGGTGCGATCCGATGGCACGGGCGGCAACCAGATCTCCAACGGCACGTACCACTCCCCGATCTGGGCGCCGAACGCCACTTCCTTCGCCTTCTTGCGAGCCAACGCGTTGTGGGTCGCCGCGGCGCCGGCCCTGCCACCCGAGCCCACCGCCCTCGATGAAGCAGGCCGCGTGGTCGCGTCATTCATGGACGCACGGTTGAAAGGCCAGTCCAGCGAGGCCACCCGCCTGCTCGACGACAACGGCAAGAAGGCATACGGAGACGACGCCCTGCATCTGTTGCCGACCGGCGATCCACGCTTCTCGCGCTACTACGTGCTCACGCAGGAGCTCGTCGGAAACCAGCCGGACACGGTGAGGTTTGTGGTGCGCCTGGTGCTGACCCACGGCAAGATCGATGTCAGCAACTACGAGGAGACGCTGACCCTCGTCCGCGACTCGAACAGCAAGGAATTCCGCATCGACCAGGCCACGGGGGGCGCCCACCGCGACCTCGGCAAGGGCGCTGAGGTCGTGAGCGTTGAGCTGGCTCGTGACAGCATCAAAGTCACGTTCGACAGCGACCTCGATCCAGGAACGATTTCGGACGGCGTGGTGTTGCTCGATTCGAAAGGCAAGCGCGTCGACGCCACGGCCACATACGCGAACCGTGCCGTCACGTTGACCGGCCTCGACCTCAAGGAGGGCGGTCATTACCGGCTCGCGGTGCTGAGCACGGTGCGCGACGTCCTCGGCCACAATGTGGCCGCCGAGTACAGCCTCGATCTGGTCGGGCCGTCGGCGAAGAAGCACGGAAGCAACAGACCGAGCGTGCCCCCGTCGCCCACGCCGGCGGCGCCCTCTTCGGCCTCGAGCTCGCCCTAGAAAGCGCCTCGCTAGATCAGCTTCAGAGCGCGCGCGGCGCGGCACAGCGCCGTGACCGAGCCCGAGTGCACGATCTCGCCTTCCAGCGCCGCGTTCAGAGCCTCGCTGAAAGGAATACGCAGCACCTCCATGTCCTGCTCGTAGGTCTCGGGGCTGCGCTCCGATTCGGTCAGCCTCTCGGCGAGAAAGAGATGCGCGCGGCCGGTGAGAAATGCCGCGCCGTGCACCACGCCGAGAGACGTATATCGCGCAGCGACCAGCCCGGTCTCCTCGACCAGCTCGCGGCGAGCGCACTCGAGCGGGTCCTCATCACCGTCGAACGTCCCCGCAGGGACCTCCCACGACGACGTCTCCCACGCGTGACGCCACTGCCGGACGAGCATCGTGTCGCGGTTGTCAAACCATGGAACGACGAAAGCGGAATCTGGATTGGCGACCACCGTGTAGAGCGCTTCCGCACCATCCGGAAACTTGATCACATCGTCGCGCAGCTCGAAGTGCCCTGAGAGGCCGCGCAGGTTCGTACCCGTGATCTCGAACGGCCGGCCGCTTTTCGGATGCCTGAGCGGGGCTATTGCCGCACCACCGCCGCAACCGCTGCCGCCGCCGCGGCGACATGACGCGGGTCGGGTCCATAGTCGAAAGGCGACTGATCGCCGGCCAATGCCCTTGCAGCGTCGACCAGCTGGGGATGATCCTCGATGAACCGTGTGCTCAGGTTGCCGGCCAGGAAGTCCGGGTTGTCGAGGATCGCGCGGTGGTACGGGATCGTGGTTGCCGGTCCGACCACCACGAACTCGCGAAGGGCGCGGCGCGCCCGCGCGATTGCTTCGGCGCGGTCGCTGCCGTGGACGATGAGCTTGGCGACGAGCGAGTCGTAGTTCGGCGGCACGTCCGAACCTGGACCGAAGCCTGAATCGACGCGCACACCCGGACCGGCCGGCGCGACCCAACGCGAGATCCGACGCGGGTTGGGGATGAACTTGCGCAGCGGGTCCTCGGCGTTGATCCGCATCTCGATGGCGTGTCCCTTCCAGTCGATGTCCTGCTGTGCGAAACCGAGCTCGAGATCCGCGGCGACGCGAATCTGCTCCTTGACGAGGTCGATGCCCGTCACCGCCTCGGTGATCGGATGCTCGACCTGCAGCCGAGCGTTGACCTCGAGGAAGTAGAAGTCGCCGTCGCTGAAGATGAACTCGACCGTCCCGGCGTTGATGTAACCCGCCGCTTTCGCGGCGCGGATTGCCGCGTCGCCCATGGCCGCGCGAATCGCCGCGGTGAGGGCCGGCGAGGGCGTCTCTTCCATGATCTTCTGGTGCCTGCGCTGGATCGAGCATTCGCGCTCGCCCAGGTGCGCCGCGTTGCCGTGGCTGTCGCAGATCACCTGGATCTCGATGTGCCGCGGGTTGCGAACGTACCTCTCGAGGTACACGGTTGCATCGCCGAAGGCTGATCGCGCGGCCTGCGCGGTGCTTTCGATCGCAGACGCCAGCTCTGCTTCGGACTCGACGACCTTCATCCCGATGCCCCCGCCACCTCCTGATGGTTTGAGCATCACTGGGAAGCCGATCCTGCGCGCCGCATCCAGCGCCGACCCGGCGTCGACCGCGCCGCTGCCCGGCGTCACCGGCACGCCGTTTTGGGCGGCGAGCTGGCGCGCCGCAAGCTTGGAGCCCAGTGCGCGCATGGCCGAGGCGGGCGGGCCGATGAACTTGATCCCCGCCGCCTCGCAGGCGTCGGGAAACGCGGGTTTCTCGGCGAGAAATCCATATCCGGGATGGATCGCGTCGGCGCCACAGTCATGCGCGACCTTGACGATCCGATCCAGCTGCAGGTACGAATCGGAGGCGGCCGCACCACCTATGTGGTGAGCCTCGTCGGCATAACGGACGTGGATCGCGTTCCGGTCGGCGTCGGAATACACAGCGGCTGTCGCAATACCAAGCTCACGGCATGCACGCATGACGCGGATGGCGATCTCGCCGCGGTTGGCGACGAGAACTTTGTTGAAGAGTTTTTTCTTCAACCGATCGCGAGCAGCGGTTGGTTCGGGCTCACGACCTCCCCTTCCTTGACGTAAACCGCGTTGACCTTGCCGGCCACGGTGGTGACGATGTCGTTCTGCATCTTCATCGCCTCGAGCACGGCGACGACGTCACCGAGCTTCACCACGTCGCCCGCCTTGACCGGCACCTTGACGATGAGCCCCTGCATGGGAGCTATGACAGTTCCCTCGCCGGCTCTCGGCGGCGCGGGAGCGGAGCTCGTGCCTGACGGCGAAGCTGCCGGAGCCGCGACCACCGACAGCCCGGCCCCGCTCACCCGCACCTTGAAGACTTCGCCGTCGACCTCGACGTCGAACTCCGCCGCCTGGGCGCCGGCGGGAACCGGAACCGGATCCGGCGTGGGAACGGCCGGAGGCTCCGGGGCCTCGACGCGCGGCGGTGAGGGTTTCTCGCCGTCCTTCCGCTCTGGCTGCGGGCCTCGCATGTAATCCGGAGCGAGGCTCGGGAACATCAGGTGGATGAGCACCGTGTCGTCGCTTGGGTCGTAACCGAGCTTGCGGACCTGCTGCCGGGCGCCCTCCACCTGCGGCTCGAGCAGATCGGCCGGGCGGATCGTGATCGGCTCCTCACGACCGAGGACCAGCCGCCTCAGCTCCGGGTCAGCCGGCACCGGCGGTCGGCCGTACAGGCCCTGGAGGTAATCCTTCAGCTCTTGCGTCACCGTCTCGTATCGGTCGCCGCCGATCACGTTGTAGACAGCCTGGGTCGCGATCATCTGCCGGATCGGCGCGACCAGCGGCGGGTAGCCGAGGTCCTGGCGGACGTGGTTCGCCTCCTCGAGCACCTCGCTCAAGCGATCCATCGCGTTGTGCGCGCTGAGCTGGCGGTGGATGTCCTCGAGCATGAAGCCCGGCATGTGGTAGCGCAGGATGCTTGCGTCGACGCGATCCGCCACCGGGCTCAGGTGCTCGATGTGGCGTCTTTTGAGCTCTTCGACGTCGTGCTGCACCTCCCACATCTTGTCGAGATCGAGGCCCGTGTCGTACTCACCGCCCTCGAGCGCCGCGACCACGCTCTCCGCTGCCGGCTGTGACGCGCCCCACGCGAGCGGCGAGATCGCGACGTCGAGAATCTCCGCGCCAGCCTCCACGGCGGCCATGTAAGCCATGGGCGCCATCCCGCTCGAGCAGTGAGAGTGCACGTCGATCGGAACCTTGACCATGGCCCTGAGCGCCGTCACCAACTCCCATGTGGCCTGAGGGCTGAGCAGCCCTGAGGTGTCTTTGATCACGATCTCGTGGCAGCCCATGTTGACCAGGCCCTTGGCGAGCGAACCCCAGAGCTCGAGGTTGTGCGCAGGCGAGATGGCGTAGCTCAGCGTGCCCTGGACCTTCTTCTTCGCCTTGAGCGCGGCGGCGATCGACGCCTCCATGTTGCGGAGATCGTTGAGCGGATCGAAGATCCGAAAGACGTCAACCCCGGCCTTCGCCGCGTGCTTGATGAACAGCTCGACTGCGTCATCGGCGAAGTTGCGCGTGGCGACGAGGTTCTGGCCGCGGATGAGCGCCTGGATCGGCGTGTTCGGCGTCGCCCTGTTCAGCTTGCGAAGAAAGTCCCAGGGGTCTTCATGGATCCGGAGCTGGGTCTCGAAAGTCGCGCCGCCAAATGCTTCCATGGCGGCAAAACCGATGGAGTCCATCTTGGCCGCGATAGGAACGATCTCATCGGTGCGGAGGTATCCGCCGAGAAGCGATTGCTGCGCGTCGCGGAACGTCGTGTCGATAAGACGGACACGAGCTTTCTTCTTGGCCACTACGCGGTAGCCAGAGCGGCGCGTTTCTCGCTGTGACGCTGCTCGACGTCCCTGTCCTGCAGTCCGATGATTCGCGCCGCCAGCCAGGCCGCGTTCTTCGCGCCGGCCTCACCGATGGCGACCGTTGCCACCGGGACGCCGGCGGGCATCTGGACGATCGAGTACAGCGAATCGAGGCCGCCAAGATGCTGCGTCGGCACCGGCACCCCGATCACCGGCAGATCCGTCCACGCCGCGACGACACCGGGCAGGTGCGCGGCACCTCCGGCGGCGGCGATGACAACCTTCAAACCGCGCGACCGGGCACCGGTCGCCCATTCCATGATGCCGCGCGGATTCCGGTGCGCGGAACAGATCTTGAGCTCGTGCGTCAATCCGAGGTCCTCCAGCACTTTGACGCAGGCCTCCATCAACGGAAGGTCTGACTTCGAGCCGAGGATGACGCCGACGACTGGCTGCATTACTCGGCCTCCTGAGCGATATCTGAGCGGAAGAAAGCCCCTTCGAATCGTACCTTCCGGGCCCCGGCCAGGGCGGTCTCCCTGGCTTGCGCCACAGTCTCACCCAACGCCACTGAGGTCACGACCCGCCCGCCGTCAGTCACGAGTCCGAGACCGGGTTCGAACCGGGTTCCAGCGTGGAAGATGAAAGCGCCGCGGGGCATTTCGACCAGCCCCTCGATGCGGTGGCCGAGCTTCATCGCGACATCGTCCGGGTAGTGCCCGGAGGCAACCACGACGCCAACACACGCCCGCGGGTCCCAGCGCAGGTCGGGGTGCGTCGCGAGGCCTCCCTTCGCCGCCGCAAGGGCCAGAGCAACGAAATCACTTTGCAGGCGGGGCAGCACAACCTGAGCCTCGGGGTCGCCGAACCTCGCGTTGAACTCGAGCGTGCGGATGCCTTGCGGGGTGAGCATCAAACCCGCGTAGAGAACGCCGCGGAACTCTTGGCCGGATTCTGCCAACGCGCGCACCGCCGGTCGCATGACGCGATCGACGACTTCCTGGACCATGGCGTCATCGACCCCTTTGGGGGGTGAGTAAGCGCCCATACCACCGGTGTTGGCCCCTACGTCGCCTTCGCGGGCGCGCTTGTAGTCTCGCGCCGGAGCCAGCGGGAGGACATCGGTCCCGTCGGTCACCGCCAGCAGCGACAGCTCCGGCCCATCGAGCCTCTCCTCGACCACGATCTTTGTGCCGCTGCGCCCAAAGCGCTGCTCGACGAGCATCGCATCGACCGCCTCA
This sequence comes from Chloroflexota bacterium, assembly GCA_005881275.1. Taxonomy (GTDB): domain Bacteria; phylum Chloroflexota; class Dormibacteria; order Dormibacterales; family Dormibacteraceae; genus 40CM-4-65-16. The sequence goes on along the minus strand of VBEF01000036.1, from coordinate 20,673 downwards.
TCCGACTCTTCAACGCCGGCGCACACGATCACGCCTTTGCCGCGCGCGAGGCCGTCGGCCTTGACTGCAACTCGTCCGTCGTGCCGTCGCGCCCACTCCTTCGCCGGCGCCGGTTGAGTGAACACCTCAAAGTCGGCGGTCGGAATCTCGGCGCGCTTCATCAAGTCTTTCGCGAATGACTTGCTCGACTCGATACGACCCGCGCCGCGGTCGGGGCCGAAGACGTTGAATCCCGCATGACGCAGCGCGTCTCCGACACCGGCCTCGACCGCGGCCTCGGGTCCCAGCACGATGAGCTCGAGCCTTTCGCGCTTGGCAAAATCCACGATCCGGACCACGTCGGCCGCGCCGATCGGGATGTTGCGGGCCATACCGCCTGTGCCGCCGTTGCCCGGCGCGCAATACACACGCTCGACGAGGTCGGACTGCACGCATTTCCAGGCCAGCACGTGCTCGCGCGCGCCCGAACCAATGACGAGGACCTTCATGCCGCCCTAGAGGTTAGACGCTCACTCCCACTCGATCGTGCCCGGCGGTTTCGACGTGATGTCGAAGACCACGCGGTTCACGCCCTTCACCTCGTTGACGATCCGGTTGCTGATCCGCGCCAGCACCTCATACGGCACGCGGGCCCAGTCCGCCGTCATCGCATCCTCGCTGGTGACCACACGTACGGCGACGACGTTGGCGTAAGTCCGAAAGTCGCCCATCACACCAACCGTCTCGAGCGGCGTCAGGACCGCAAACGACTGCCACACCTGCCGGTACAGACCGTTGCGCTTGATCTCGTCGACGACCACCCAGTCGGCGTTGCGAAGGATCTCGAGGCGGTCCGCGGTCACCTCGCCGAGGCACCGGATCGACAGGCCCGGGCCGGGAAACGGCTGGCGGTAGACCATCTCCTCGGGCATGCCGAGCTCGAGCCCGACGGCGCGCACCTCGTCCTTGAAAAGGTAGCGCAACGGCTCGATGAGCTGGAAACGTAGACCGGGCGGCAGTCCTCCGACGTTGTGGTGCGTCTTGATCTTCGAGGCGGTCGCCACAACGTCGGGCGCGGTCGACTCGATCACGTCGGGGTAGAGGGTACCCTGGGCGAGGAAGTCGATGTGACCCAAACTCGTCGCCTCGGCCTCGAAAACCGAGATGAACTCCCGGCCGACGATGCGCCGCTTCTGCTCCGGGTCGATCACGCCGCGAAGCGCGGTGAGGAAGCGCTCGGTTGCGTCGACATAACGGATGTCCATGTCGAGGTTCCCGTGCATCACGTCGAGGACCCGTTCCGGCTCCTCTTTGCGCAGCAAGCCGTTGTTGACGAAGACGCACGTGAGCTGATCGCCCACAGCGCGATGCACCAGCGTCGCCGCCACGGCCGAGTCGACGCCGCCTGACAGGGCGCAGATGACGCGACCGCCGACGACGTGGGCGCGGATGCTCTCCGTAGCCTCGGCGATGAACGAGCCGGGCGTCCACGAGGGCTTGCACTGGCAGACGCCGAAGAGGAAGTTGCGAAGGACCTCGCGGCCGCTCGGCGTGTGCACCACCTCGGGGTGGAACTGGATGCCGAAGATGCCCTTGCCGTCGGTGAAGGCCGCGACCGGTGAGTTGCCGCTGGTGGCGAGCAGGCGGAAGCCGGGAGGCATCTCGCTGACGTGGTCGCCGTGGCTCATCCAGACGGGAAGCTCGCCGTGCAGGCCACGAAAAAGCGCATTCGGGTCGCGCACCGACAGAAGGGCGGGGCCGTACTCCCGCGCGTGGCCCGGATCGACCTTGCCGCCGAGGTGATGGGCGATGAGCTGCATGCCGTAGCAGATGCCGAGCACCGGAACGCCCGCGCGCAGCGCATCGGGATCGACCTGCGGCGCGTCCGCGTCGTAGACGCTCGAAGGTCCGCCGCTCAGGATCAGCCCCGCCGGATGGCGCTCCTTGAGCTGTGCCCACGGCGTCGTCCCAGGCACGAGCTCGCAGTAGACGTTGGCCTCGCGGACGCGGCGCGCGATCAGCTGGCTGAACTGGGAGCCGAAGTCGAGCACGAAAACGGTCTGCAACCGCGCGCTGTTTTGAAGCTCTTCCCGCCGAACCGCGGCGGTCTGGCTCAGGACTTGCCCATCCCCACGTGCTGGGCCTGCTGGAAGACCTTCCCTTCGGAAACGATCGACGGGGCGATCACCATCTCAACGTGCTGGAACTCGGCGATGTCGCGTGCCCCGCAAACCCCAAGCGCCGAGCGCAGCGCGCCCGCGAAGTTCTGCGTGCCGTCGTCGACTCGAGCCGGGCCGAGCAGGATCTCGCGGAGAGTCGCCTTGGTGCCGACGTGGATGCGTGTCCCGCGCGGCAGGTTGGGGTCCGGCGTGGCCATTCCCCAGTTGAAGCCCTTGGACGCCGACTCTTCGGATCCCGCGAGCGGAGTCCCGATCATCACCGCATCGGCGCCGGACGCGAAAGCTTTGCAGACGTCGGCGCCGATTCGCATCCCGCCGTCCGTGATGACCGCCACCCGTACGCCACCGCGACGCATGTACTCGTCGCGGGCGGCCGCCACGTCCGCTGTCGCGGTGACCTGCGGGACGCCGACGCCGAGCACGCCGCGCGTCGTGCATGCCGCGCCGGGCCCGACCCCGACGAGGATGCCCGCGATGCCCGTCTCCATTAGCTCCAACGCGGTGTCGTACTGCACGCAGTTACCGACCACGACCGGGATATCGCACGCGCGTACCAACTCGTCAAAGGCGAGCTGGTGATACGAGCGCGACGAATGTCTCGCGGTCAGCACGGTGCCCTGGACGACAAGAACGTCGGCCCCGGCCTTCTGCACCAGCTCGGCTCGCTCCTCGGCCCGGGCGGGCACGGTGGATACGACGCAGGGCACACCCGCGGCCCTGATCGCCTTGATCCTTTCGCTGATCAGCTTTGGTTTCACCGGCTCGCGGTAAGCCTCTTTGAGGACGGCGTTCACCGAAGCCTTGTCCGCCTCGGCGATCTTCTCGATGACGGGCGCGGAATTTTCGTAGCGGGTGTGCACGCCGTCGAGATTGAGGACGGCCACGCCTCCCAACTTGCCCATCGCGACGGCGAAGTCGACGTCGACCACACCGTCCATGGCCGAACCCCAGAAAGGGAGCGGGAGGGCGAACCGCTCGCCCATCGAAAAAGTGATGTCGACTTCGTCTGGATTGAGCGTTACGCCACCCGGCACCAGCGCGACTTCGTCGAAGCCATACGCGCGGCGGGCACGGCGCCCGATCCCGATCTCGAGGCCAGTTTGCTCCCCGGAAGTTGCTTCTCGGGTTTCGATCCGGCTCTGATTCAGGGTGTGTTTACTCCATTGGAATGGGGCGGGTTCGGTGAATTATAGCTGGACACTAAGCTGGTGTCGGTGTACCGGACGCTCGAGTACCTGAATGGAATCTCCGACGATGATGTCAGCCGCCTGCGCGCTGTCGGCATCCACCACACCAACCAGCTCCTGCATCGCGCATCGCTCGATATCGACCGCAAACGTCTCTTCAAAAAGACCGGCATCACGAGCGAAAGGCTTCTCGAGTTCGCCCATCAATGCACGTTGCTCGAAGTCTCGGGCATGGAGCGATGGATCCCACTGGTCCGCAGGCTCGGCATCAACTCGATGAGGGATCTGCACGCGCAGCAGGCAAACAACCTGCACGCAAAGCTCATCGAGGCTATCGGGCTCGCCGGCGCGCCAGGCCTGACCGACGTCGAATACTGGATCAGCCAGGCGACCGCGCTCGACATCGTGGAGCACCCTGAGCCCGAGCGTCTTTTGCCGGCCGTCGAGTAGCCCGGCGGCGGCAGCTTTTCTCAGCCCTTGGGTCGGCGGGGACGGGAGACCGCTTGCAGCAGCTTCCGAGCGAGCGCCTTGGGTGGGGTCGCGGGCTTCTTCAGCCACGCAAGCACGCCGGCCGCGAAGACGCGGTCGATTGCGCCATCCTGGTCCCCGAGATAGTTGCTCAGGATGAAGACAGGTACCTTCGCCGTGCGAGTGTCTTTGCGCAGCACGTCCAGGACATCGACGGCGGTCATTCCGCGGAGTCGATAGTCGAGAACCAGGATATCCGGCACCTCGTGCTCGATAGCCTCGAACAACTCGGCCGCCTCAGTCGCCACCGCGACCCGGAACCCGCCCGCCTCCAGCCCAAGGCGGTACATCTCGGCGGTGTCCGGCTCATCGTCGAGGAGCATCGCAAAGGGTTGGCTGCGCTCGCGTTGATTGCCCGATAGGCCATCTGGAAGTTTTGCCGAACCTTCTGAACCCATTCGCGACCCCTCCAAGCCTACTGCCTACGCGATAGCTATGCAAGCCTTGGATTGTTGTTCTACAAATGATCCACAGAGTAGACTGGACACACTGGCGTGACTGAGCAGGACGATCCAGGCGTCTACAGCATCGGTGCCGTGGCGAAGATGCTTGATCTGCCCACCACGACGCTGCGCGCCTGGGAAGACCGCTACGAGGTGATCATCCCGAGGCGGAGCGAGGGCGCGCAGCGCCTTTACTCGAGGTCCCAGGTCGAGCAGCTGCGCTTCCTGAAAGACCAGATCGAAGCCGGCGCGAGCGCAGCCGATGCGCACCGGCTGCTGGC
>VBEF01000036.1:0-16019 GCA_005881275.1 Chloroflexota bacterium | reverse complement strand
TGGGCCCCGACGTGGTCCTGATCGACCTTCTGATTTCAGGCGGGGCCGGATTTCGGCTGCTTGCTCATTTCGGCAAGAAGGGCTCGTCGCGGCTTCTCGCCGTCTCGGCCATCGACAGCGCCGAGGAGGCTGTGCGGGCGGGGGCGGCCGCATTTCTGCGCAAACCCGTTCAGCCGCTGCAGCTTGTGTCGACGATCCGTGATCTGCTCGGTACCAGCGCCCTCGTGCGTCCCACTCCGACACGACGCGTCTCGCCTTGACCGACCGGCTGTCCACCGGCAACGCGAAGCTCGACGCGATTCTCAAGGGCGGCCTGCCGAAGAATGCGATCAACCTGATCGTAGGCATACCGGGCAGCGGCAAGACGATCCTGAGCCAGCAGTTTGCGTTTCACAACGCCACTCGCGAACAGCCTGCCCTGTACCTGTCCACCCTGTCAGAGCCTCTGGACAAAATCCTCCGCTATGCGGAGACGCTCGAATTTTTCGATCCCGGGGCCATTCGCGATGGCCGGATCGTCTACCAGGACGTGGGCCAGATCCTCGGCGAGCACGGTCTTGGCGACGTGATCATTGCGATCGACCGCTACCTCAAGGAAGTCAGGCCCGGGGTCGTCGTGATCGACAGCTTCAGGGCATTTCATGCCCTGGCGAGGGACGAGACCACCTTCCGCCAGTTCCTGTTTGAGATGACCCGCCGGCTCACGGCCCACTCGACCACCTCGCTCTGGAACGCGCCATACCCCAGAGAGCAGGCGATCAAGGCAGCTGAATTTGCCGTCGCCGACGCAATCATCGCGCTCGACATCAAGCAGGTCGCCGAGCGAGAGCTGCGCGTGCTGCAGGTCATGAAGCTTCGAGGCGGCGACTTTCTCTCAGGCGAGCACGTCTACAAGATCAGCGCGGCGGGCGTGACAGTATTTCCGCGACTCGCCGACGAGCACGACGAGACTCGCTATGAGCTGGCTCACGGACGCGCCGAGAGCGGCATCGCCGCGCTGGACGACCTGCTCGGCCAAGGCGGCTATTGGGAGGGTGCGACCACCCTCATCGCGGGCCCGTCGGGCATCGGCAAGACGCTGATGGGCCTCCACTTCCTATATCACGGGGCGCACAACGGCGAGCCCGGCATCCTGGCGACGTTTCAGGAGAACGTCAGCCAGCTGTCACGGATCGTGAGCAGCTTCGGCTGGTCCATCGATGACCCACTCGTGCGCGTCCTGAGTCGGAGCCCTGTCAACTTGAACATCGACGAGTGGGTGTACGAGCTCCTGGACCTGATCGAATCAACGGGTTCCAGGCGGGTGGTGATCGACAGCCTGGCCGACTTGAGGGCGGCCGCCGGCGATCCGGTTCGTTTCCGGGAGTGGATGTTCTCGCTGATCCAACGCTGCGCCCGCGTCGGGATCAGCATCATGTTGATCTCTGAGGTGCCGGATCTGTTTCAACTCCGGCGCATCTCAGAGGAAGCGATCTCGCACCTGGCGGACAACGTCGTCCTGCTCCAGTACGTTCAGGAGGGCGCGGAGCTCAGCCGGGCCCTGACGGTCCTGAAAACGCGCGCCATGCCGCACCGTCCGTTGATCCACAAGTACGAGATCACCGAGCATGGGTTCGAGCTTGGCGGAGTCGTCCCGCTGGGGAGCGAGGGGTAGAAAGGCTGACGGGGGCGGGCCAAGTGGCCCGCCCCCTCATGTTCTCTTTTAGGCCAGGGTCGCCACGAAGACATCGGTCGGGTTGGTGTTGAGGGTCTGAGGCACTCGGCCCGTGTAGTTCGCATCGCCGCAAAACGTGCCCGTGTAGGGCTCGTCACAGTTCGTCTTCACGAACATGGCCTCGAACCCGCTGCCGCTCGGCTGCAGGCCTTCGTAGTCGCCGAGGAAGAAGCCTCGCGCGACCGGCGCCGACCTTTGGTCAAAGGACTTGGCCGTGATGCGCTGCTCCACCCATGGGCCGCCATCAGTCGAGATGCTGGCCCAGTAATCGGTGGGCAGGACGTCCGTCTGACCCGGCTGGAGGAAACGGTTGTCGTAATAGGTGATTGCGACTCGGGTGCCGTTGACGGCCACTGTCGGCGTGTAGGTGGGCAAGCCAGAATCGAGGTGGCGTACGACGGTCGGGCCGCTCCAGGTTGTGCCGCCGTTGCTCGAGGTCGTCAGGAGAATCTCGTCATCCCAGGCTCCCCGGCTTTGCTTCAGCTGCTTCTGGTACCTGGTCGAGCTCTCCCAGACAACGTATAGCTTGCCGTCACCGCCGATTGCGACTTCCTCCAGGCCGTCGCCGACGCGCAGCAGCTCGCCGGTGTTCGGGTCGCGTACGCCAAGGCTGTTAAACGGGGCGATGATCTGCGGCTGGGTCCAGGTGCTGCCGCCGTCGGTCGACTTGACGAAGGCCAGCTGCGCGTTGCTGCGCGTGCCCTGGAACGGCGTGTTGGGCGAGACGATGAGGTCGGTGAAGTCGTACAGGTCGCCGTTTGTCGGATCGACCACGATGATGTTGCCGATCGTTTGCTGGCGGTTCGCCGTGTTGATGATGATCTTGGCCTGACCCCAGGTCTGCCCGCCGTCGGTCGTCTTGGAGAAGTAGGCCGGACCGGTGTAGGCCTGGGCGTGCGGATTGTCATCCGGCTGGTCGGTCGGGCCGAGGAGAGTGTCCCAAACGGTGTAGGCCCACGTGTTGTGGATTGGATCGGCTGTCGTGGCGTTCTTGTCGGTGCTCTGATTGGTCTGGGTGAACACCGATCCAGGAATCGCCGTCATCGTCCAGTTGGCGCCGCCGTCGGTGGAACTACCCGCGACCACCGCATTGAAGTTGTTTGTGTTGTTGAACGAGAGCGCCGAAGCGTAGGCGATGTCTCCATCTTTGCTGAACGACACCCACGGGTCGGAGCTGCGCTGGTAGATGTGTAAGGGCGATGTCGCTGGGGTGTCGCACATGTCGCTCCCGAGAGTCGTCTGCTGCCAGCCTTTCACTTGGTCGAGATGGACGACGCCGATGCCATGACCGCCGCCATTCGACCAGCGATCCTGGTGAAACATCCCGATCATCTGGGTTCCGCTAACGGCGAGCGACGGTTCCACCTCGGCGCTGACGTAGTTCCTCCCTGTCTGAGTCCCGTTTGAGCAGTCGGCCAGCGGTGACGGTTCCTGCGACACGGCAGAGTCGGCGGCCAACCCGCCAATCGAACTGAGCAACGCGAGCGCGCTGGCGAGCGCGGATATCCAGACAGCTTTCCTTAGCAATTCACAATCCCCCTTTCAGTGCCTGAAGCAATCCCCCGCCGACAGTAGTCCCCTGACCTTAACCCCAGCCCATCCGGTCCCGCAACCACGCAACTGCGGCGCGCCCCTGCGCTGCCTGGAACGCCCGCACCGTTGGGATGCCTGGCGGCGCTGGGTCGAGCGCATGGACAACGAAGTAGCCGGCGAGAGCGCAAACAATCGCGTCGATCGCGTCTTTGGAAACGTCTCTCAGATCGAGCCGCCGAAGAAATGTCTCCGGATCTGGCCCGCCCTGCATCGCGATGCTCGGGGCCATCCCAACGAGGTCGACCCACCATGCGCCGGTGCGCGCCCAGGGCCAGTCGAGGACATAGAGCTGGTCACCCGCGATCAGGAGGTTGTCGGCGCGAGCGTCGAAGTGGAGCAGCGTCTCGCCCGCGGACGCCTCGGGCGCCCGGGCCTCCAGCTCGGCGAGACGCAGGAGATGTTTCATGCACCACGCGTCGAGCCGCGTTTCACTCTGCAGCAGCGCCACTTGCCAGCCGTTGATTTCCTGCTCGAAACCCTGAGCAGCGGTCTTGTCGACCGCGACCGGCGAGGGCGTGAGGTCGGCGGCCATCTTGGTGTACGTCGCGACGACAAGGGCCAGGTCGGCGTCGGTCCATGGCTCGAATGGATGCCGGCCCTCGATGTCCTGCAGCGCAAGCGCCACCCAGCCCCGCTGGTCGTAAGACCACAACAATCGGGGTACGGGAGCGACGGCTGGAAGCGCGGCGAGAATGCGTGCCTCCCGGCGGTGGATGCCTGGAGTGTCCGGATTCGCCTGCTCGCTGACGGCCTTCATGAACACGCGCCGCCCGTCACTGAGGCGCAGTCGCGCCGCCAGGCCCGGTGAGAAACCCTGTGGTTGCGTCACCGCCTCGACGACGCGGGCGCCGAGGCGCTCTTCGAGCTCCGCACGAACCGGTCGGGGGACGTCTTCCCAATGGATCCGAACGCCTCTTGCGGGGACCGGGCTAGAGAAAGACGCCCCTCCGCAGCTTCAGGTTGTCGTAGATGCCGCGCTGGATCGTGTCTCGCACGTCGTCCGCCAGCGCCATCACCAGGTGCTGGTCGTCAGCAGCTGTCAACGGCAGACGCGCAACCTCGACCGCGGGATGGAACTGGATGCGCCACTTGCTCGGCAGCGGGATCATGCCGAGCGGGCCGAGCCATGGCCAGAAAGGAGTGATCGGGAAGTAGGGCAGGCCGAAAAGCCGTGCGACGGGAGCCAGGTCGCCGACCATGGGGTAAATCTCTTCCGAGCCGACGACCGAGATCGGGATGATCGGAGCCTGGGCGCGAATCGCGGTGGCGACGAATCCGCCCCGGCCGAAGCGGCGCAATCGGTATCGGTCCCTGAAGCTTTTGCCCGTGCCGCGAGTGCCTTCGGGAAACACCAGCACGAGCTCGTTGCGCTCGAGCAACCTGCGTGTGTCATCGGGATGACCGACCGCCTGCCCTGTGCGGCGGAGGAACCAGCTCATGACGGGCATGCCCATGAACTGGCTCGCAACCAACGCCCTGACATGCCGCGGATGGGAGTGCTCGGAGAAAACCGCGGTCTTGATCATGGTCCCGTCCCACGGCAGCACCCCCGCATGGTTTGCCACGAGCAGTGCACGGCCGGTCGCCGGGACGTTCTCGACTCCGGTCGTCTCGACCCGCCAGTAGTCGCGATAGAGAGTCTTGAAAATGCCAAGAAACGATTCCGTCCACTGTGGGTCGAAGCCGAAATCGTCAACCGCGTAATTCGGACCGCGCCGCGCAAGCTCGCGCTGCTGGTAGAGGAACTGGACCGCCTCCATGATTCGACCGACGTCGATCACCTCGCGGCCTGTCAGCTCTCGCAGCCGCGTCGAGAGCGAGCTGACCGCCTGCAGCGCGTACATCGGAGCCTGGCGCTGGAGGCGGCGGATGGGCTTCGGCAGGCGCAAGGCCTGGCGGGGCGCCACGACCTCCGCCTTCTGGCTGTTGCGCTTTCTTTCTCGGCTGGTGCTCTCGGCGATCAATTGCTCAGCTGCCGTTCGCGGCGCCGCCGCTGCTGGAGATAGACCTGCAGCTCGTATTCCTGTCGCGGGGAGGGGGCTTCGATCACCTCCACCTGCTTGCCACGTGCCAGCGCGTCCATGGCCTGACGCGTGCTGTATCCCGGGTGCCAATCAAATTCCGCCGGGAGTCGTGAGCAGTCCATCACCGAGCCGTAGGCTAAGACGTCCGCCAGGTGCGACGGCAGGTCCACGCCGGCCAACAACCTGAGTCCAAGCCTCGAAAACCAGCGAGCGTAGGGCGGCAGCACGGGGGCCGCGGTCCCACCCATGATGTCGATCGCCTGACTCAAAAGGACAACGCCATCGCCCGCCACGTTGAATGCGCCCGGGTGGTCGCCAACCGTCGCCCGCACGATCGCATCCGCCGCGTCGTCCTCGTGCAGCAGCTGCAATCTCGGGTCGAAACCCGCGAACGTCGGCACGACTGGAAGTGAAAGGTATCGGGCCAGGCTCGTCTCCTCGCTGACGCGCAGGCCGAGCCGCAGAACCGTCACTCCGCAGAGCTCATTACGCAGCGCAAACTCGCTGACCAGCTGTTCCATCTCGAGGACATCGCGCGTCACGCCCGAGGCGACCTTGTCCCAATTGATCATCTCCTCGGAGAAGAAAGAGGGATCGTTGGGGCCGGCGCCGTAAATCGCCTGGCTAGATTTCACGACGAGCTTGCGGACGGGGCTCGATGGCGGAGCGCAGCCGACCAGGACGTTCATCGTCCCGATCACATCGGTCTATCAGCGTGGACGAAGTCCATCTCCTCGAGCGCGCTGACGGGATCCGCCACATCGCAGCCGAAGAGCAAAGGCACTTGAGGCGCGAGCCGCCGCGCCACCTCGGCGCCGAGCGGGTTCGAGACACCGGTGACGAGGACGCGCTGAGGCCGAAAGGGGGTGGCCATCAACTCCTCAATCTAAGCCAGATCCGGGCGTCCCCAGGCGATTCAGTCGCGACTCCAGGCAGAACTCAATGTCAACAGGGGGGTCCCGCGGGGGGATCCTGATCCCCCCGCGCTCTCATGCCAGTGGAGCTGAAGCCCGGATTTACTCCGGGCGTCCCCAGGCGATTCAGCAGCGACTCCGGGCAAAACTCAATGTCAATGGGGGGTTCCGCGGGGGGATCCTGATCCCCCCGCGCTCCTATCCTGATCCCCCCGCGCTCTTAGGGATAGATGCCCCGCACTGTGGTGGCGTTGGCCACGCGCTGCACGGCCAGGGCATACGCGGCGTTGCGCATGTCGACTCGCTTGTTCACCGACGTGTGCAGGATCTCGTAGAAAGCGCGCGTGATCACGTGATGCAGCTTGGTGTTGATCTCTTCTTCCTCCCAGAAGAAGGCTTGCAGGTCCTGCACCCATTCGAAGTACGAGACGATGACGCCGCCCGAGTTGGCGAGTATGTCCGGGACGACGAACACGCCGCGCTCATGCAGGATCGGGTCGGCCTCGGGCGTGACGGCCGCGTTTGCTCCTTCGGTGATCAGGCGAGCCCGAATCCGGCCGGCGTTGTCCCCGGTGATCTGGTCCTGCACCGCCGCCGGCACGAGCACGGTCACCGGCAGCTCGAGCAGCTCCGCATTTGTGACCGCATCAGCTTTCTTGAATCCGCTCACGCCGCCGCGCACCTGGCGGTGCTCGTCAAGCGCGGCGAGGTCCAGCCCCTTCGGGTTGTAGACACCGCCCTTCGAGTCGCTGACTGCCACCACCCGTAGACCTGCCTCGGTCAACAGGCGCGTCGTGGATCGTCCCACCTGTCCGTAGCCCTGAACTGCGACGGTCGGTGTCTCCTCGTCGATGTGCAGGTACTTGAGCGCTTCGAGGGTCAGGTAGGTGGCACCCCGTCCCGGCGCCTCGACACGACCCTCCGAGCCGCCGACATCAACCGGCTTACCCGTGACTGAGGCCGTGACCGAGTGGCCCTGGTGCATCGACACCGTGTCCATGATCCAGGCCATGATCTGGGGGCTCGTGCCCATGTCCGGCGCGGGAATGTCCTTTTCCGGGCCGATGAGGATCGAGATCTCGGTCGCGTAACGCCGGGTCAGATGCTCCAGCTCGTTCTGCGACAACCCGTGCGGGTCAACGGCGACCGCACCCTTCGAGCCGCCATAGGGGATGCCCACCGCGGCGCACTTCCACGTCATGAGCATCGCGAGCGCCTTGACGAGGTCGAGGTTGATGTCCGGGTGATAGCGGATGCCGCCCTTGGCGGGGCCGCGGCTGATGTTGTGCTGGACACGCCAACCGGTGAAGACGTGAACCGAGCCGTCGTCCATTCGGACAGGGAAGTGGACGGTCAGCTCCCGCTTGACTTCGCGTAGGCCGGCGCGGGCGTCATCGGAAAGACCGATCACGTCCGCCGCGGCATCGAAACGCCGCTGCGCGGTCTGGAAGGGGGAGGCGCGAATTTCGACCGCCATAGGGCGACTTCCGATAGTAACTCCCGGCAGCCAGACGGGCTACCCCATCACCATCTCCACGATCGGTGACTGCAACAGATGGGGGCCGACAGGCGCGTGCGCGCGACGCGACCTATCGAGTCGACCGCGACGTCGTGATTCGTTCCGTGATCAACGAGAGGCCTTTCGTTTACGCGATCGCGTCGTAGCTCCATCGGCAAAGCCGGCCTTCTTCAGCTGCGACGTGATCCGGTCGAGCCTGTCGTTGATGCGATCGAGGTCGTGGCGCGTCGGGATGCGGAGCCTCCGCAGCGCGCGCTCGATCGCCTCGTCAGCCATGATCTCGAGGCCTTCGCGACGGCGTTCGACCTGGCTGCGCAGATCAGCGGGCACGTTGAGCGTCTTCTTCACGTACTCGAGCAGCGCCTGCCCGCGATCATGAAGCATCTCACCGCCTGCGTCGATCATTCGGACTGGTCCGCGCTTCTCTTCCGAAAGGACGATCTGCGAAAGCGTGACCTGGGTCAGATCCTTGCCGTTGTCGCGATCGACGACTTCAATCTCATGTCCCTCCCGCACCAGCTGCGCGATTCCTTCCAGGGTGATGTATCGGCTGGTGCGAGTGTCGTAGAGCTTGCGGTTTGCATACTTCTTGATAAGGTGTCTTGGCGGGGCTGTAGTCACAAGTCGGGGCCCATTCTAACGCGGTGCGTTATGCGCTCCGCGCTGCATCGTGATGGAGGTCATGTATGGCGAAGAGAAAGCGCACATCAAGACGATCCGGTCTGGTTGGACGAGCAGTGAGCGCAGGTCGCCGCGCGCTGCGCGAGGCGGAGAATCGGGTTCCTCCTGACCTGCGACGCCAGGTTGAGCGACGCATGAAAGACGCCGATAAGACGGCGCGAGCGGCGATCAAGCAGCTGCAGGCGCAGGTCAAGAAGGCAAGCACGCGGACCGACGTGAACAGCGTGCTCAAGCGCATCGACGTCCTGACCAAACAGGCGCGTCAGATTGCAAAGGGCGCCGGAACGCGTGCCGCGTCGACGCGACGGCGCGCGACAAAGACGACCAAGCGGGCCGCCGGCAGGACCAAGAAGGCCGCCGGGACCGCCCGGCGCAAGGTTGCCACCCGCGCCGCCTCGACCCGTCGCACCGCGGCGACCGCGACCCGGCGCGCGGCCACGACGCGCACGACCACGACGCGGCGCGCCCCGGCTAGACGGACGCGAGCCGCGGAAGAAAGCTCGCCGGCGATGCCCGAGATGGCGTCCTACAGTCCCGAGCCCGGCGGCGGCATGGGATCGGACGAAGGCCTGCCCGGCTAAGGGCCCGACTCTAAAGAGAACCGAAGACCCTCGTTCCGCCCAGGAGAACCGCTCTTGGGCGGAGCTCCTCCCAGTTGACGTTGGCGCCTTCGAGCGGATCTCCGCGATACACCTGCAGGTCCGCCAACAACCCAGGTTCCAGGGTGCCCTTGATCGTCTCCTCGAAGCTGGCGTAGGCGCCGCCCGACGTGTAGGCCCGCAAGGCGGCGAGGAGGCTGATCCCGTTGACCTGGTCTTCCACGGCAACCCGAATGCCGGGCCACGGACTGGGATCTGGCGTCACTGGAAGATCCGAGCTGAAGGCCACGGGAACGCCCGCCCGCATCAGCCCGCGGTGCGGTGCGAGGTCCTTACGATCGCGCACAGGAAAGAAGATCGTGGACGCGACGCGCCCGAAGCGCGCAGCCATTGGCTGCATCACCGCGACCATCCCAAGTCGAGCCAGCCTCGCCTGGAGGTCTGGCGGACAGATCGTGCAGTGCTCGACGCGGTGACGCAGATCAATCGCCCCAGCAGCTTCCACTGCGTCGCACATCGCTTCGATCGCCGCGTCTCCGATCGCGTGGGCGGCAACCTGCAAGCCCGCCGCGGAAGCTCGCGCCACCAGCTCGCGCAGATCCTCTCTTGTGATGCGCCACACCCCGCCGCCAGAGCGCATCGCCACGCGCTCGGCGCCTCCGTCGACGAACACCTTGATGGGGCCGGCCCGCACCATCGAGCCGCCGAAGCCGGCCCGAACGCCAATGCTTGTGGCCGCCTCGAGCAGCTCCCAGGAGAGGAACTCGTTGACCCGCACCTTGAGCCGGCCTTCGCACGCAAGTCGCTCGTAGGCGCGTAGGTCGTCGGCGAACCCGCGATTCACGGCGGCAGCCACAGACGTGATCCCGCGTGAGACCAGCAGGTCCTGCGCTTTCAGGACCCCTTCGATGCGCCGCTCCAGAGCCGGTGCGGGCTGCACGTCAGCGACGAGCCGCATCGCAGACTCGAGCAGCAGCCCGTTGGGCGCGCGGTTCAGATCGCGGCCGATGCGGCCTCCGGGCGGATTCGGCGTGTCGGTCTTGATGCCCGCGGCGGCGAGGGCCGCCGAATTGGCGACGCGGGCGTGGCCGCCACGCTCGTCGATGAAAGCAGGCCGCTCGCCGGTTACCCGATCGAGCTCCGTCCGGTGCGGCTGCCTGCGCTCGGTCAGCTCGTCGGTCCGGTACCCCATGCCTTGCTGCCAGTCACCGGCTTTGAGGCCTGTCGAGTGCTCCCTGAGGCGGTCGAGGATCTCGTCGATGCCGCGAACGCCGGTCAGGTCGGCGGCAAACCGGGTCAGCCCGTAATAGACGACGTGCGCGTGCGCGTCGTTGAATCCAGGCAGGACGGCCGAGCCGTTGAGGTCCACGACCCGGGTGCGGGGCCCTCGTAGGCTCATCACCTCGCGGCCGCCGCAGGCGATGACCTTGCCGCCGGCGATCGCCAGGTGGCTCTGGGGGTTGAGACCTGCGCGCCCCAGCGTGCGGATGCGTCCGCCCGCCAGGATCATTTCGGCCTTCACTCGGCCGTTAGATTAAGCGCGTGGCCGTCATCGATCTGCGCTCCGACACCGTCGCCATGCCCAGCCCGGAGATGCGCCAGGCCATGGTCACGGCTCCTCTGGGCGACGACGTGTTCGGCGATGACCCGACCACGAACAAGCTGCTGGAGGTCGCCGCCGAGCGAATGGGCAAGGCGGCGGCCATGTTCGTGCCAAGCGGCACGATGGGGAACCTGATCGGCATCGCGGTCAACGCGCGAAGCGGCGAGGAGCTCATCGCGGACGCCGATTCGCATGCCTTCTACTACGAGACCGGAGGCGCCGCCGCGGTTTGCGGGGTGCAGATCCGGCCGGTCGCGACCGAGCGCGGCGTCATGTCACCCCGGCAGGTCGAGGAGGCGGTGCGGCCGCGCGACGACCCGCATCAGCCGATCACAGCGGCGATCACATTCGAGAACACGCACAACCGGCATGGCGGCATCGTATGGCCGCTGGAAGATTTGCGCGCGGCAAGCGACGCGGCCCACTCGCAAGGTCTGCGCGTCCACCTGGACGGGGCTCGGATCTTCAACGCGGCCGTCGCCTTGGGCGTGAGCGCGGCGAAAATCGCGGCAGCCGCAGACACGGTGACCTTCTGTCTGTCCAAGGGCCTCGCCTGTCCAGTGGGCAGCATCTTCTGCGGCTCAGAGGACGACGTCGACCAGGCTCGCCGCTGGCGGAAGCGACTGGGTGGAGGCATGCGCCAGGTCGGCGTACTCGCGGCCGCAGGCCTGATCGCGCTCGACCACATGGTCGACCGCCTGGCCGAGGACCACTCCAACGCCCACACGCTGGCCGAGGGGCTGGCGGAGCTGCCAGGCGTGAGGTGCGATTTGAGCCGGGTTCAAACCAACCTCGTCTTCTTCGATCTGGACACGGTTCCCGCGCCTGCGTTCACCGACGAGTGCGCGAGGCGAGGCCTCCTCGGCGACTGGGTCGATCAGCACCGCATGCGCTTCGTCACTCACTACGGTGTCGACGCCGAGGACGTGCAATCGGCCCTGAAGATCTGCGAGGAAATCCTCAGCGCCTGATTCGCGTCACCTGAGAAGCGACGCCAGCAGGGTCGGGTCGATGTTGCCGCCGCTGACCACGGCCACCGTGATCGGACCGGGTTCCAGCTGCTCCAGCGCGGCATAGGGAAGCGCGCCGGCACCCTCGGCCACGACCTTCGCCGTCGCGGCGATCTCTGGGATGGCCGCCTTGAGCCGCGGCTCGGGCACGATCAGCCACCGGTCGACGCACTCTTTCATGAGCTCGAACATTCGCGGGTCGAACGGTGCGGTTGTTCCGTCGGCGATCGTCTCGGGTTTGATCGGCGCGTTTCGTTCGCCGGCGAAAACGCGCGGCCATAGGGCGTAACCGTCCGACTGGACGCCGATGACCTCGATGTCCGGACGTGAGCCTTTGAGCGCCGAGGCGACACCGCTGATCAGCGCGCCGCCGCCGACCGCGACCAAAACACGCGCCACTTCCGGCAGGTCCTCGAGGAGCTCGAGCCCAAGGCCGCCGTGCCCGGCTATCACCTCCTGGTCCGCGAACGGGTGGATGAATGTCTCGGGTTCGCCCCTCCATGCCTCGGTTGCAAGCCAGCTGAGAAGCTCTTCGCGCGGCATTTGAATCGGCCTCGCGCCCCAGCGCTTCATGCCGTCGATCTTGATCGGGGCGGTCGTGTCGTACGTCACCACCCTGCACGGGACCCCGAGATGATGGGCGACATATGCGCAGGCCTGCGCGGCGTTGCCCGCGCTGACCGTGATGAGGCCCGAACGCAGGCGCTCCTGAGGCAGTGCCAGCGCGGCGGCGAAGAAACCGCGGACCTTGAAGCTGCCGGTCGGTTGCAGACACTCCAGTTTGAGCAGCGCCCCTTCGACTGGTGTGAGCGGGGTACGCATGACGTGTGGGCGCGCCCGCTCCGCGGCGGCGCGAACCTTTTCCAGACTGACCAAGGTGGGGATAATCGTATTCGTGCCCATTTATGAGTACCGCTGCGACGCGTGCGGCAAGGAATCGTCGGCGCTGCTTGGCAGCTACTCCTCCGCCGACCCCGCGTGCCCGCACTGCGGCAAGCACGCACTCCGCAGGCTCGTGTCCACCTTCGCGACTTCGCACTCAGGTGAGGGTGGCGACGGCGGGAGCGACGACCTCGGGGGCGGGGATGACTTCGGCGGCGGGGATGACTTCGGCGGGGGCGGGGACTTCGGCGGAGGCGACGACGACTTCTAGCCGCTGAGGCCCAGGACTTCGTTCGCGGCTTTGATCAGCTCGCGACGGTGTGTCTCCTCGTGGGCGAAGATGCGGAACAGCGCCATGCGCACCGGGAGGCGCCGGAAAAGGTCCAGCACCCGGCTCTGCTGGTAGCGGTCCTCGAGCGGCTCGTAAAACAGGATGTCCGCGGTCTCGATCATCGGATTGAACGCGCGCGATTCCTGGGCGGCGACGTCGACCTCGAAAACGATGTCCCGAAGCTTGGCTGGCAGGTGCTTGCGCAGTTGGCGCGCCAACTGTTCGCGCGTGACCGAGAGCGCGGCGTTCGGAATGTCGCGTGCGTCGGTGTGGCCCTGGTAGATGAGCTTCCACTTCAGCTTGCGCGCCACCACGGCTGCCCACGCCTCTCCGAGCTCGCGTTGGCTCGCATCTCCTCGGCCGTGAGCCCACTGATCGACGTCCGACAGCAGCGACCACTCGGTCAGAGACTCGTAGCGGTCAAGCCTCTCTAGCGGGTTGCCGCCGAGCAGCAGCTCGATGGTCGGACGGAAAACTTCTCGCAGCTGGAGGTCGATCCGCCGCACCGTGCGGTGGAAGTACACCTGGTGATAGAGGTAAAGCCGCGAGTTGAGGAACATGTAGAGCGCTTCAGCCGCATGTGCGTGCAGCGTCAGGCCGCGCTCCGAGATGAATGAGTAGTGGATTATCCGCTGCACGTCGACGGGGCCGGCCGACACGCCACATATATAAGAGTCGCGAGGGACGTAGTCCATGTTGTCAGCTGAGTACGCCCCGACCAGGGCCGGTCGTAAGACGGCCAGCCACGGTGGAGGCTCGAAACCCTCGAGGTCTGCCGATGAGATGAGGTACGCGACCCATCGAGGATCGATTCGCTCGCCGCGCTCGAAGTCGGCGGCGGGTGAGGCGCCGATGTCGCCGATAAGGTCGGCCAGGGGACCAGTGATGAGAGCGCGCCCGATGACCTCGTGGTCGATGCCCCACGCATCGAGGTAGTTCTCGTCGAAGAAGTGACCGAAGGGACCATGGCCCACGTCATGCAACAACCCGGCCATGCGCATCGTCTCTTCGACCAACTGCCGCGACGGCAGTTCTCGGCACGTGAGCTTGAGCGATGGATAGAGATGTTTGGTCCACTCGCCGGCCAGGTGCATGGCACCCAGCGCGTGCTGGAATCGCGAATGCTCCGCCGTGGCGAACACCCACCAGGCGCTTTGCAGCTGGTGAATCCGGCGCAGGCGCTGCAGCCAGGCGCTGTCGACCAGATCCTGCTCCGCCGCGTGCCCGGCCACTCCGCCCGGCCCGCCCTTCGTGATGCGAAGGTATCGGTAGATGGGATCGCTGGACAGATTCACGCGCGAGTACTCGGAACGGACCTCGTTCACAAACCGATTATCGCGATGAAGTCGCTATTGACAGAGGGAGTCCAGCTCTTTAACAGCGGCCGCTACTGGGACGCCCACGAGGTCTGGGAGCGGGAGTGGACGCCCGATCGCAAAGGCTCTGACTCGGGTTTCTTCAAGGGATTGATCCAGGTCGCGGCAGGCTGCCTCCACTACACGCGGCACAACCGGCGCGGCGCCGTCAACAAGTGGCGGAGCGGAGCTGATTACCTGCGACCGTACCTACCCGATCACCGCGGAGTTCGTCTCGCTCCCCTCGTCGACGCGGTCGACGGTTATCTTGCCGCGATGAAAGGCCAGACATGGCCGGAGCTGACGATGCCCCGGATCGATCAGGAATAGGGCGGGAAGCGCCTCCCCGCGGCCGACTCGATGAGTCCGCCGTGGCCCAGACGCCGCAGATCACCGGCGTCCGCGCGGCCATATGCGAATACGAATGGCAGCAGCAGATCGAGCGAGCTGTTGCGGCCGAATCCTGCGCAGGAGGCCACGCCGACGACCGCCGCATCCCGCAAGCTTCCCAGCCACAGCATGCTCCCCGGATGCATTGGAGCGCCAAGCTGCAGGACCTGACCGCCGGCGTGTGCAAGCTCTGCGTACGCGGGATCGAGCGGGTCGATGGCAGACGCACCAGCGAACAGCACGAGCTCGGCGCCCGTATCCAACGCCTCGCGGTACGCGGCCGCGACCGCCTCCGGGGTGCGCGCCACCTCGCGCACGGCAAGCACATTCGCCCCGTACCAACCCAGCTTGGCGGTCACCGCCGCGCGAAACAGCTCGCGCGCTTTGGGCTTCAAGCGTTCGGTCGCGACCACGAATGTCTTCAACGGCCGGAACTCCAGCAGCTCCAACGCGCCTCCCTCCTCGCGGCACAACCGTTCCGCCTGCTCGATCAGCCCGCCCGGGACGGCGACCGGCGTCACCTTGCAGCCGGCAACTTCCTCCGCCTCGGCGACGGCCTGGCCGTCCATCAGCGTGAAAACGGAGATGTAGCCGAGCGAGTTGATCGCGTCGACAACATCGCCCCGCACGCGGACGAGGCCGCGCTTGCGGGCCACGACCCGAGCCTGGCTTTGCAGCGGCGGCCTGGCTTCAAGGCCCGGGCCCGCCAGCGCCGCCGCCAGCCTGCGAGCAGCCTCGTCTTCGTGCAGGTCGCCCGGCTCGAGCTCCACAAGGTGGATCTCGCCTCCCTGTCGCACTCGGTCGAGATGCCGGGCGCGGAGGACCGTGCCCTTGCGAAGGTCAGGCCCGAGATCGTGGACGAGAACGCGTCCTTCAATGTCTGCGGGTGAGGCGGTATTTCCATCGAGACGTAGGGCACGCACCTACTGAGAGGATAGAGGCGGCATGAACCTGCCTCCGCTGCGGCTTTACAACACCTTCGCGCGTACGAAGGAGGTGCTGCAGCCGCTGAACCACGGAGTTGTGCGCCTCTACTCATGCGGACCGACCGTCTACAGATACGTGCACGTCGGCAACCTGCGCACGTTCATGCTGCCCGACCTCTTGTGTCGCAGCCTGGAGTACCTGGGCTACACCACAGAACGGGTCATGAACATCACCGACGTTGGACACCTGACCGACGACACCTTCGATCGCGGCGAAGACAAGATGCTCGTCGCCGCCCGCCTCGAAAACAGGTCGACGGAGGAGATCGCGGCGCACTACACCGAGGCTTTCCTCGACGACGTCCGCAAGGTCAACATCCGCCCGGCCGCCAACTACCCACGCGCGACCGACTACATCCCGCGGATGCTCGAGCTGGTCGAGAAGCTCATCGAGCTAGGGCATGCGTATGAAGTGGAA
>VBEF01000035.1 GCA_005881275.1 Chloroflexota bacterium | reverse complement strand
CGCCGCCGTCGAGCAGCTGGCGGTCCCGGTCACGCCTGAGCTGGCCAGGTTCTCGCCGTTCTTGAGGCCGCTGATCGTGGCGTCGAGAATCGGATTGGCGTCGCCGTACTCCCGACTGTGGCTGTTCGCGGTCACGGTCAGCGTGGCCTGGGTCACCGTCAGCGTGCCGCCCACAAAGCCGAAGGTGTAGTTGGTGGCCGACAGGGTCCCCTGAGTGCAGGTGATGGAATAGCCACCCACGCCGCTCAAGAGGGTCGCCGTGGTGCTGCAGTTGGCTGTACCCGAGACGACCGACGCGGCGTCACCGTTGACGAAGCCGGTGATGATGTAAGTGAGGGCAGGGTTGCCGGCGCCATAAACCCTGCTCTGCGGGTCAGCTGTCACAGTCAGCGTTGCCTGGGTCACCGTCACCGTGCCGCCGACAAAGCTGAAGGCGTAGTTGGTGGCCGACAGGGTCCCCTGAGTGCACGTGATGGGATACCCACCCACGCCGCTCAAGATGGTCGCCGTGGTGGCGCAGTTGGCCGTGCCCGAGACAATCGACGCGGGGTCGCCGTTGACGAAGCCGGTGATGGTGTAGGTGAGGGCCGGGTTGCCGGCGCCATAGATCTTGCTCTTCGCGTCAGCGGTCACGGTCAGCACAGCCTGCGTCACATGCAAGGTGCCGGGCGCAAACATGAATGTGTAGTTGTGTGAAGTGAGCGACCCGGCGGTGCATGTGATCGTGTAGTTGCCGACCAGACTGCCCGAATTGGCCGTTGTCGTGCAGCTCGCGGAACCGGTCACGTCCGATGTCCCAAGCGTCTCGCCATTCTTGAAGCCGGTAATGGTGGCGTCCAGCGCAGGGTTGGCGATCCCGTACTGTCGGGTCTTGTCGTTCGCCGTCACGTTGAGGCTGGCCGGAGTGACCGTGAGACTGCTCGCGCCCGAGCTCGCGGCGTAAGAAGAGTCCCCTGGGAAAGCCGCGCTGACACCGGACAGGGAATTGCCAACATTGATGCCGGCAAGGCTCGCGCCCGACAGCGTCGCCACGCCCGACGAGTTCGTCGTAGCCGAGCCAACCGAGTTGCCGTTCAGCGAGAACTGGATCGGTTTGCCGCTGACGCCAGATCCGCCAGAGGTCAGGGTGGCTTGCAGACTGACCGTGCCGCCATAGGCGCCGCTAGCGCTCTGCGCGCTCAGACCCGAGGCCGACACGCCATTGCCGACAACGGGCATGACGTGCGTGTTGAATACGCCGGAACTCTGGTTCGCATCCTGCGCATTGACTTCGACGCTCCCCGAGCGCGCCCCAAGAGCGCCGGGGGTGAAGGTCACGGTGAATGTCACAGCGC
The DNA here is from genome assembly GCA_005881275.1 of Chloroflexota bacterium. Classification (GTDB taxonomy): domain Bacteria; phylum Chloroflexota; class Dormibacteria; order Dormibacterales; family Dormibacteraceae; genus 40CM-4-65-16. The sequence goes on along the minus strand of VBEF01000035.1, from coordinate 28,739 downwards.
CGCCGTTGGCGATGCTGGTGCCGACCGCCGGCGATACGTTCGCGACGGCGAAGTCCCCAGGGTTGGCGCCACTGATGGCGAACGCGCGCAGCGTGATGGCGGCGCCGCTGTTGTTGTTGTACCGCGCCGACGTGAACGAAGAGGTTGTGCCGACAGTCACGTTGCCGAAGTCGTGCGAGGCGGAGCCGCTGCTCGGGTTGAGCGATGTTGTGGCGACCTGGTTGCTCTGCCCGGACTCGCCCTGGTTGTTGCCGACTTTCTCGGCGGTTACGTAGTAGAAGATCGACCCCGCTGGTGCGGCGGAATCCACGTACTGCAGGGTGCCCGACGCCTGGGCGACTTCGGCGATGGCGGCGAGGCTGTTGATATTCGTGTGCGGCATAGCGCAGGAGCCGACTGTGGTATTCGAGCTCAGCGTGGCCATTGAGGAGTTCGACCGGTAGACGAAGTAGCAGTCAACCGACTGCTGGCCGACGGAGGGCCATGACAGGGTGACGCCGGTGCCGCTCGAGCGGTCATCCCGATAACGCAGGTTCGTGGGGGGCGTGGGGGGCGGATCGAATTGGGTGGACGCCGTCAGGCCCGAGGTCTGCCCGGTGGCCGTGACGTCGTAGAGACCGGGCACCGTCGTCGTCAATGTGAACTGGTAGGTCAACTTCCCCACTCCGTCGGTCGTCGCGCTGCCGTGGTTGACGACCGTGGCCGCCGGGTCGGTCGTGACGAGGTCCACGACCTCGGCCGCCCCGAACCCGTCGCCGGTGACCGTAACCGTGTCCCCGTTCTGGTAGACGAACAGGTCCGTCTGGATGGTCGCCGCCAACGCCGCAATCGGGCCGGCATACGTCTGAGCCAGCAACACGAAGCCCACGCCCAAGATCACGAGGCGCTTCCACACCTTCCTCGTGTTCTCTGGCGGCAACGGATACAGACCCCGACCCGGCGGATACATAACTTAGGGGTGCCAGGCAACTTATCGGAAGCCTTGGCGGGGTGATATGGGACGTCTGTCCCCTTTGGGCTGGGCCGCTGCGGTCCGGGCGGGCGCCTCTCACGTTGCGTCCTTCGCGCGCGTTGACGCGGCTCGCAACGGGTGATAGTTTCGGCGCCACCATCGGCGGCCGGCTCGGATTAGGAGGGGAAGCACTTGGAATCGGCACACGAGGCTGACGTCCGCGACCTGGAGAAGTTTGGCTACAAGCAGGAGCTCCGCCGCGCGCTTGGCGTCTACTCCAGCTTTGCGGTCGCCTTTTCCTACATCTCGCCGTCGACAGGCATCTTCACTCTGTTCATCCTCGGCCTCGCGTTGGCAGGCCCGTTCTTCTGGTGGAGCTGGCCCATCGTCGTTCTCGGCCAGCTGATCATCGCGTTCAACTTCGCCGAGGTCAGCTCGCACTTCCCGGTCGCCGGCTCTGTGTACCAATGGACGAAGTACCTGTCGAACCGCACTTATTCGTGGTTCACGGGCTGGATCTATATGTTCGCCGGCGTGCTCACCGTGGCGGCGGTGGTGGCCACCGTGCCGCTCGTCCTGATTCCACTGCTCAACAACCTGGGCATGAACCTCGGCACGGACCCCGACACCAACCGCAACGTCGCGGCCCTCGTCCTTTTGAGCACGACCTTGCTGAGCATCTTCGGCGTGAGGCTGGTCGCGATCATCAATAACACCGGCGTGGTTTTCGAGATTGTGGGCATGGTCGTATTCGCCCTCATCCTCGTCCTCTTCTATCACCACCAGTCCGTCTCGGTTTTCACCGATACCAGCTATCTCGGGACGAGCAACCAAACGGGCACGTTCCTGGCCGCCATGTTCATGTCTCTGTTCGTGATCTATGGCTTTGACACGGCGAGCACGCTGGCCGAGGAGACCAAGAATCCTCGGCGAGAAGCGCCGCGAGCAGTCATCGCGGCCGTCATCGGCGCCGCGATCATCGGCGCCATCTTCCTGTTCGCGGTCGTCATCGCGATTCCGGGCGACATGAGCAAATTCGTGGCCGACACCGGCGCCGGCAAGTATCCCTTCCCGCTCGTAACGATCATCGAGTCGAACTTCCCCGGATGGGCCGCCAACCTTTACCTCTTCGTGGTTTTCGCAGCGATCTACGTGTGCTGCCTCGCCATACAGACCTCGACCATCCGGCTCGCGTTTGGCATGGCGCGGGATGGCAAGCTGCCGGTCTCCCGGGTTTTGAGCGCCGTGCACCCGGTGCTGCACACGCCGATCGGCGCCTGCATCGCGATCGGAGGGCTGGCCGAGAGAGAAGGCGCCGTTCAGCCTCGGCCAGTGGGGACTGGTCGTCAACATACTGGGCCTCGTCTGGGGTGTTGCGATGGAGATCAACTTCCTGTGGCCGCGCAACGCCTCGGTCGGCGGCCAGAACCCGCCCTTGAGCGCCTTGCCCAACATCACGATCGGATCGCCGGTTGGCAACATCCCGGTGTTCGAGTTCACGCTCGGCCTGATCGTGCTCGTCGGCGTGATTTACTGGGCGATTGCACAGCGAAAGGCGCCGGACACGACGGTGGCACCCGCCGGAGCACGCGCCTAGAGAGTTTGAGGCAACACGCCCGCGCCGTCGTCATCGGAGGTGGTGTCGGCGGCGCGTCCATTCTGTACTGGCTCGCGCGCCTTGGCTGGACCGACTCGGTCCTCGTCGAGCGCGCGCGAGTAACCAGCGGCTCGACGTTCCATTCGGCCGGACTGGTCGGTCAGCTCCGAGGCTCGCTCAGCCTGACCCGGATGATGATGAACTCGGTCGATCTCTACCGAACCCTGAAAGACGAGGTCGGGCTCGAGACCGGCTGGCATGAGGTCGGCTCGCTGCGACTCGCGTCGAGCCAGGAGCGGATGGAGGAGCTCACGCGCCAGGCCGCCTGGGCCAAGACCTTCGGACTGCCCCTCGAGCTGATCTCGGCCGAAGAGGCTCAGCGCATGTTTCCGCCCATGTCGACCGACGGAGTCCTCGGCGCGGCGTTGCTCCCGACCGATGGCTACATCGATCCGAGCCAGCTGACATTCGCGCTCATCGAGGGCGCCCGACGTCGCGGCGCGGAGATTTGCGAAGCCACGCGCGTCACCGGAATCGACATCAAAGACGGGCGCGTGCGCGGGGTCATGACCGACGCGGGCGACATCACCACCGACCTGGTCGTCAACGCCGGGGGCATGTTTGCCCCCGAGATCGGACTGATGGCCGGCGTCAACGTGCCGCTCATCCCGTTCGCACACGAGTACTTGATCACGCGGCCCTCTGGCCTCCCCCTCGACATGCCGACCATGCGCGATCCCTCGCTGCTCGTGTACTACCGGCCCGAGTCGGGCGGTCTGATCATGGGCGGCTACGAGCGCAACCCGGCGCCGTGGGGACTCGACGGGATCCCAGGCGATTTCAACGGCCGCCTTCTCGAACCCGACTGGGACCGCTTCGAGCCGCTCATGACCAACGCCGTCGCGCGGACGCCCTCATTAAAGGACGCGGAAGTCGTTCGGTTGGTCAACGGTCCCGAGGCCTTCACGCCTGACAACGAGTTCATCCTCGGTCCGAGCGAGATCCGGGGCTTCTGGGTCGCGGCAGGTTTTTGCGCCCACGGGCTCGCAGGGGCCGGCGGAATGGGCCGCCTGGTCGCGGAATGGATCGTGGATGGACAGCCGGGTCTGGACGCGTGGGAGATGGACTCGCGCCGTTTCGGCCGCGCCTACCTGAGCCGCGACTACACGCTTGCTCGCACCTATGAGGTGTACTCGACGTACTACGACGTCAAATACCCTGGCCATGAACGAAGCGCCGGCCGGCCGCTTCGCGTCTCGCCTGTCTATTGGCGCCTGACCGATATGGGCGCGGCGTTTGGCGAGAAGTCGGGCTGGGAGCGCGTGAACTGGTTCGAGCCGAACGGCACTCATGGCAACCAGGCGCTGCGACCCCATGGGTGGGCCGGCCGGTTGTGGTCGCCGGCCATCGGCGTCGAGCACACGGCATGTCGCGAAGCTGCCGCGATCTTCGATTTCACGTCTTTCGCGAAGATCGAGGTCCGCGGTGCGGGCGCGGCCGAGTTTCTCGAAAGCCTCGCCGACAATCGGGTCGCGCGAGGGGTCAGCGCGCTCACCTACACGCAGATGCTCAACGACCGCGGCGGCATCGAGTGCGACTTCACGATCACGCGGCTGGGCGAGCGGCGCTTCCGCGTTATCACAGGGACGGCCTTCGGGATGCACGACCTGTCGTGGATCCGCGACCACGCGCCTAACGACGGGTCCGTCGAGGTCGAAGACGTCACGTCCGCCTATGCGTGCATCGGGCTCTGGGGGCCGGCCGCGCGCTCGATCCTCGAGCGACTGACGCCGGCTGATATCAGCAACCAGGCCTTCCCCTTCATGACCGCGCGCGAGCTCGCCGTGGGCAGCGTGCCGTGCCTTGCCTTGCGCGTCACGTACGTCGGTGAGCTCGGTTGGGAGCTCTACTGTCCGTCCGAGTTCGGGCTTCGGTTGTGGGACTCGCTCTGGAACGCCGGCCATGACAGGGGCCTCGTTGCCGGCGGATACAGAGCCGTCGACTCGCTGCGCCTGGAGAAGGGTTACCGGGTATGGGGCGCGGACATCACGCCGGACGTCGATCCGTACCAGGCAGGTCTTGGTTTCTGCGTCAAGCTGGATAAGGGAGAGTTCATCGGCCGTTCTGCACTATTGAAGAAACGCGAATCACCCCCGGCGACAAAGCTCGCGTGTCTGGTGCTGGACGACCCGCGATCGGTCGCGCTGGGTTCGGAGCCCGTCCGGCTCGAGGGCGGCGTGGTGGGTCGCGTGACCAGCGGGGGCTACGGCTATACGGTGGGCCAATCGATCGCCTACGCCTACGTTCCGGCGAGCTGCCCCGTCGAAACGCCGATCGAGGTGGACATCTTTGGCACGTGGGTCACAGGACGCGTGGCGAAGGAGCCGCTCTACGACCCCAAGGGGATCAGAGTCCGAAGCTAGTCTTCAGGAGCAGCTCTAGTCCCGTCGGAAAACGCGCGCAGGTAGCGCTCAAAGTCGGAATCCGCGGCACTCGCCATCATTCGTGCGAAGTGTTTCGTGGCGTATGCATCGAAGTCGAAGTCCAGCTCTGAGATCCCGCTCTGCAGCACGCCCCACATCGCCTCCCGAAAGTCGGACATGAATCGCATGAGCCGCAGCGAGGCGAGGTCCGTGTCGCGCTCCACGCCGAAGTAGGCCCGCATCAGCCGGCGGTCGTCATCGACCACAAACTCGTGGTTGACCGAGAAGTTCGCGAGATCGAAGAACCGGTCCCCCATCCCGGCGTACTCCCAGTCGACGATTTGGACTGCCCCGTCGTCAAGGAAGTTCGCGTTCAAGAGATCGTTGTGGCACGGGACGAGAGGCTGCGGACCACGAGCCGACCGAATCCGCTCCGCGATCTTGCGCGCGCCGCCGAACTGCGCCGGAATCCCGACGCCGTGCGACTCGGCCACGGTCCGGTAGCCGTCGACCACCGCCCATGCATCGAACCGTCCGGGAATTGGCGTCGAGTCGTGAAATGCCCGCAGCGCGCGAACCACCCGCGCGAGGACCTCGTCCTGCCGCATCTCGGCCACTGAGAGAGGCGAGCCGTCGATGAACCGCGCCACGAGCCAGCCCTGGTCAGGCACAAACGCGGTCACCTCCGGGCCGATGCCTACCTCAAAGGCGCGCTTGCCTGCGGCGTACTCGACCGCACGATCGATGCCGAGCAGGTCGGTCTTGGCGCCGCCCATACGCAGCACGAAGACCTCGCCGCCGACCTCGACCTTGAAGTTCCGGTTGGTGATCCCGCCGCCGAGCTCGGCCACCTTCGCTGCGCGCCCGGGCCACAGCCTCGCGACGGCGGCGCGGGCGGCTTCCACAAGTCTCGGATGGTATCTGCTTGAATGGCCGCGTGACGGTCCGCCATCAATCGACGGAAGTCGAGCTGGCCGAGCTGCGCGCGAGATATGTCCCGCGTGGCATCACCAGCGCCCACCCCCTGACGGTGGGCCACGCCAAAGGCTCCGAGCTATGGGACGTCGGCGGCAAGCGCTACATCGACTTCGCAGGCGGCATCGGCGTGATGAACGTCGGCCACGCCCACCCGCGCGTCATGCAAGCGGTCCGGGAGCAGCTCGACCACGCAACCCACACTTCGTTTCAGGTCGTCCACTACGAGTCTTACCTCAGGCTCGCCGAGCGGCTTTGCGAGGTCGCGCCGATAGATGGGCCTAAGAAGGCAATCTTCTTCAGCACCGGCGCTGAAGCGATCGAGAACGCGGTCAAAATCGCAAGGATGGCCACCGGGCGGCCCGCGGTGATCAGCTTCCGCGGCGGCTTTCACGGCCGGACCCTCCTCGCCCTCAGCCTCACCGGAAGCGTCCAGCCGTACAAGCAGGACTTCGGGCCCTACGCAGCCGAGGTCTATCAGTCGCCGTTCCCGTATGAGTACCGCGGCTGGAACGCAGAGCAAGCCCTGGCGGCCCTCGACAACCTGTTCGAATCGGAGGTCGCGCCGAGGCGGGTCGCCGCGATCGTCATCGAAGCGGTCCTCGGCGAAGGCGGCTTCGTGCCCGCCCCCCTCGACTTTCTTCGCAAGCTGCGCGAGCTGGCTGACCGCCACGGCATCCTGTTGATCGTCGACGAGATCCAGACCGGCTTCGGCCGGACCGGCAGGTTCTTCGCGATCGAGCACTCAGGCGTCCAGCCGGACCTGATCGCGGTCGCCAAAAGCCTGGCCGCGGGCTTCCCGCTGTCGGGCGTCGTCGGCCGCGCGCAAGTCATGGACGCGCCCGATCCGGGCGGCCTTGGCGGCACGTATGGAGGCAATCCCGTCGCCTGCGCGGCGGGCCTGGCGGTGATGGACATCATGCGCGACGAAAAGTTGCCCGAGCGCGCCGCGCGCATCGGGTCCGTCGTCGAGGAGCGGATGCAGGGCTGGGCGGCCGAGCACAAGCTGGTGGGCGACATCCGGGTGGTTGGCGCGATGGCGGGCATGGAGCTCGTGCGCAATCGGGAGACCAAGGAGGCCGCCGACAAGGAGACCGCCAAGGTCCTCACGGTCGCGCGCGAGAACGGCCTCATCGGCCTCCGCTGCGGCACGCACCACAACGTGATCCGAACGCTCATGCCCCTGACGATTCCCGACGATCAGCTGACAGAGGGGCTCGACATGCTCGGCGCGGCGCTCGGAGAAGTCGCCGCCGGCCGATAACCGCAAAGGAGGGGTCATGAGCACGACGCTTCGACGTCACGACATGTTCATCGGCGGCGAGTGGACAGCCGGCTCGGGCGGCGAGATGCAGGAGATCGTCAATCCCGCGACCGGCAAGGTCATCGCCCACGTCCCGAAAGGGACCGACAAGGACGTCGACCGTGCGGTCACAGCGGCCCGCAAGGCGTTCGATGGCGGCTGGTCTGACAGCACGCCCCGCGAGCGCAGCGAGCGAATGCTGAAGCTCGCGGAAGCGATCGAGTCCAACGGCGACGAGTTCGCGCGGATCGAGTCGGAAAACGTGGGCAAGCCGCTCGCCGTCACCAAATCGGAAGAGATCCCTCCCATCGTCGACTGCATCCGCTTCTTCGCCGGTGCCGGTCGCCTGCTCGAGGGCCGCGCCACGGGCGAGTACATGCGGGGCTTCACGAGCATGCTGCGCCGTGAGCCCCTGGGAGTGGTCGGCTCGATCGCGCCCTGGAACTACCCGCTGATGATGGCCGCCTGGAAGATGGGACCCGCGCTGGCGGCGGGCAACACGGTCGTGCTGAAGCCGTCGGAATGGACTCCGCTGAGCGCGCTCAAGCTCGCCGAGCTGGCGGCCGACATCTTCCCCGCCGGCGTTCTAAACGTCATCACAGGCGACGGCGAACCGGTCGGCGCCGGGATCGTGCGTCACGCCGGCGTGTCGATGGTCTCGTTGACCGGCGACGTCGCGACCGGCCAGGAGGTCGCTCGCGCCGCGGCGTCGACGCTCAAGCGCGTCCACCTCGAGCTTGGAGGCAAGGCGCCGGTGATCGTCTTCGACGACGCCGACCTGGAGAAGGTGATCGAGTGGATCAAGATCGGGGGCTACTTCAACGCCGGCCAGGACTGCACCGCGGCAACCCGCGTCATCGCCGGACCGAACATCCACGAAAAGCTTCTCGGTGATCTCGTCCCGGCGGTCAGCGGACTCAGGGTGGGCGACCCCATGTCCGAGGACACGGAGATGGGACCTCTCGTCTCGGAGGAGCAGGTCACCCGTGTCTCGGGTTTTGTCGACCGGGCGAGGAAGGCCGGCGCCGAGGTGCTGACCGGCGGAGCGCGCATCAAGAAAGCCGGCTCGTGGTACGAGCCGACGGTCGTTGTGCCGTCGGGTCCGGACGCTGAGATCGTGACCAAAGAGGTATTCGGTCCGGTGGTCACGGTGCAGCGCTTCACCGACGAGGAGCAGGCGATCGCGTGGGCCAACGGCGTCGAGTACGGCCTTGCGGCTTCGGTCTGGACACGCGACGTGGGCCGGGCGCTGCGCATGGCGCGCAGGCTCCAGTTCGGCACCGTCTGGATCAACACGCACATCCCTCTCGTCAACGAGATGCCGCACGGCGGCTACAAGCGGAGCGGGTACGGCAAAGACATGTCGATCTACTCGCTGGAGGAATACACCCAGATCAAGCACGTGATGGCATCGCTCGACTGAATGGCCGCCGGCGACGACTCACATAGGCCGGCTCTAAGACTTCAGGGCGTCCGCAAGAGCTATGGCCAGGTGGTGGCGGTCGCCGGTGTGGATCTCACGGTCGAGGAGGGTGAGTTCTTCACGCTGCTCGGGCCCTCAGGCTCGGGCAAGACGACTCTGCTTCGGCTGATCGCCGGCTTCGAGCGGCCCGACACGGGGCGGATCGAGCTGGGCGGCCGCGACGTCACCTCGACACCGCCCTACCTGCGTGACACCAACACCGTGTTCCAGGACTACGCGCTGTTCCCGCACATGTCGGTCGCGGACAACATCGGTTACGGCCTTCGCGTGAAGGGTGTATCCAGGCAGCCGCGAGAAGAGCGTGTGCAGAGGGCCCTGAAGATGGTCCGCCTCGAGGGGTTGGGCCGCCGGCGGCCGAACCAGCTGTCGGGCGGCCAACGGCAGCGCGTCGCGCTGGCACGCGCGGTGGTCAACGAGCCTGAGGTTCTCCTCCTCGACGAGCCGCTGGGCGCGCTGGATCTCAAGCTGCGCCAGGAGATGCAGATCGAGCTGAAGCAGATCCAGAAGGAGGTCGGCATCACGTTCATCTACGTGACCCACGACCAGGAAGAGGCCCTGACTATGAGCGACCGGGTCGCGGTCATGTCGAACGGTCAAATCGAGCAGATCGGTTCGCCCGTCGATGTCTACGAACGGCCCGCAACCGAGTTCGTGGCCGGCTTCATCGGCATCTCGAACGTCCTCGTGCGCGACGGGGTGCGGTTCGTCGTCCGGCCCGAGAAGATCCGCATGCTGGCCGAAAGCGAGACGGCCGACCCCGGCATGACGGTCGAGCCTGGCCGAGTCGAGGAGATCATCTACGTCGGCATGACCACGCGCTACCTGGTCCATCTCGATCGGGGAGAGCGACTCGTGGCGGTACGTCAGAATATGGACGCCTTGGGAGACGCCCAGAAGTTCCAGGGGCGGCCGGTGAGGCTGGCCTGGACGGCGGAGCACACGTACGTGCTCGACAAGGGGAGGTAGGAAGCCATGAAGTTTGGAGCTGTGGTCGCGGTCGCGATCCTGTTGGCGACCGCTTGCGGAAGCAGCAACACCAGCACCGGCACCAAGCACCGGGTGCCTCCGACCGCGACGTTGAAACCACTGGACAAGGTGGGCGATGGCGAGGGTGCGCTGAACCTGATCGCGTGGGAAGGCTACGTCGATGACTCCTGGAAGAAGCCTTTTCAGGACGCTACCGGCTGCCAGGTCAACGCCAAGTCCGCGGGCTCGTCTGACGAAATGGTCAGCTTGATGAAGGAGGGTGGCGGCGGGCAGTGGGACATGGTCTCGGCCTCGGGTGACGCGGACCTGCGGCTGATCTACGGCGGCGACGTCAGGCCGATGAATGAAAAGCTGATTCCAGACTGGGCCGACTTCCAGACGTACTTCAAGAATCCGGCCTACAACACGATCGACGGCGTGCATTACGGAATCTCGCTGCAGTGGGGCCCCAACGTGCTGCTCTACAACACGACCAAATTCAAGATCGCCCCGACGAGCTGGAGCGCGGTCTACGACGCGGCCAACAAGGGAATCGTCACCGCGTACGACTATCCGATCACGATCGCGGACGCGGCGCTGTACCTGAGCAAGTCCCAGCCGAGTCTCGGCATCACAGATCCCTACGAGCTCACGAAAAAGCAGTTCGACGCCACTGTGGCGCTGCTGATGCAGCAGCGGCAGCTGATCAAGAAGTACTGGCCGACCGCGTCGGAGGAGATTCTCGATTTCCAGAACGGCGACGCTTTCATCGGCGCCGCATGGCCGTACCAGACGATCCAGCTCAAGGGCAACGGCGGGCCGTTCGCGGACACCATCCCGAGCGAAGGCGCGACCGGATGGGGCGACACCTGGATGCTCGCCACCAAGGCGCCCCACCCCAACTGCGCCTACAAGTGGACCCAGTGGGTGAGCACCCCGAAGGTTCAGGCAGAGCAGGCTTTGTTCTTCGGCGAGACCCCGGTCAACAGCAAGGCGTGCGCCCAGATGGAAGCGTTGCAAGCGGGCTCGTGCGCCCAGTACCACGCGAACGAGGCGGGCACCTACCTCCAAACGATCCACTTCTGGAAAACGCCGGTGACCACGTGCCCGGACGGAAGCGAGAACTGCATCCCCTATGACCAGTGGGTATCGGCCTGGACCACGATCAAGGGCTAAAAGCCACTTGGCGACAGAAACCGTAAGACGGCCTCGCCCGAAGGGGGGCGGGGCCGTCCCTTTTGCGACGCTGTTCTGGCGCCTGCCCTGGCTTCGCTCACTCCTTCTCCTCACTCCGCCGCTGGCCTGGTTTGTCGTCATCTATTTCGCGTCGCTGATCCTGCTGCTGATCACGGCGTTCTGGACGACCGACCCTTTCACAACCCAGATCGTCCAGGTCTGGACCACAAGCAACTTCGAGCGGCTCATCAATGAGCCTGTCTATCACGACATCGTCGGCCGGACTGTCGTGCTCGCGGCGCTGGTGACCCTGACCGATGCATTGCTCGCGTTTCCGTTCGCTTACTACATGGCCCGTCTCGCGTCGCGACGGGTTCAGACCCTGCTCTTCGCCGCGGTGCTGCTGCCCCTGTGGGCCAGCTACCTGGCCCGGGTTTACGCCTGGATCCTCATCCTCAACCACAGCGGGGTGCTCAACTGGAGTCTGCAGTCGATCGGCTTGCCCCCCGCCAACATCGGCTATACGAACGTCGCCATGTGGGTCGTGTTCTCCTACATCTGGCTGCCGTTCATGATCATCCCGGCCTACTCGGCGCTGGAGCGCGTACCGGAATCTCTTCTCGAGGCGTCGGCCGACCTCGGTGCGCGCCGCTGGCGGACGATCCGGGATATCGTGCTTCCCCTCGCCCTGCCCGGAGTGGTCGCGGGTTCGATCTTCACGTTCTCGCTGACGCTCGGCGACTTCATCACCCCGGTCCTGGTGGGAGGGGCTGGATCCACCTTCATCGGTAACGTCGTCTACGCCAACATCGGAATTGCCAACAACGTGCCGTTCGCGGCCGCGCTGTCGACCATTCCGGTGGCCATCATGGCCGTCTACCTGCTCATCGCGCGGCGGCTCGGCGCGTTCGAGGCGCTCTGATGGAGGGGGTTTGGACGCGCTGGATGCTCAGGGCCTGGGTTTTGGTGATCCTTCTGTTCCTGTTCATCCCGATCTTCTTGATCTTTCTGTACGCGTTCAACACCTCGAACATCGAGAGCTGGCCGATCCCGGGCCTGACCCTCAAATGGTTCAGCTTGACCTTCGAAGATTCAGAGATCCGAAGGGCGCTGATGCTTTCGTTGCAGGTTGGATTCTTGGCCACGGCCCTGGCGCTGATCCTCGGTTCCCTCGCCGCGTTCGCGATCCATCGCATGACGTGGTTCGGACGCGAGGTCGTGAGCCTGATGTTCATCCTGCCGCTCGCCCTACCAGGAATCATCACCGGCATCAGCCTGCAGGCCTTCTTCAGCTTCGACGGAGTGCACCTCTCGCTGTGGACGATCGTCGTCGGTCACACCACCTTCTGCATCGTCGTCGTCTATAACAACGTGCTGGCGAGACTGCGCCGCACGCAGGGCTCATTGATCGAGGCGGCCATGGACCTTGGCGCGAGCGGGTTCCAGGTCTTTCGCGACATCACCCTGCCCCTGATCTCAACGTCCGTGGTGGCGGGGGCGATGCTTGCCTTCGCCCTCTCGTTCGACGAGGTCATCGTCACGACGTTCACCGCCGGGGCGCAGAACACGCTACCGCTGTGGATCTTCGGCGCGATCCGCCTGGGTCAGCGTCTCCCCGAGGTCAACGTGGTCGTGTCCTTCGTGATCCTGGTGACGATCATCCCCGTGGTGATCGCCGCGCGCCTCACTGGAGGCGGCGGCGCGGCGAGGGTACCCGCCGCCCGCTAGGTGATGATGAGCGACAGCATCCACAAGGCCAGGCCGACCGCGATCAGATTGACCTTTCGGTAGCGCCATCCGACCGCTGCCGCGACGAAGGCGATGAATGCCAGGGCCAGGAGCGCCGTGCTGATCGTGATCGAGGACAGATGGCCGACCAAACCGGAGAGCGCCCACAGCGCCAGGCCGATTGCGATCAAATCAGTCTTCCGATAGGTCCAACCGGTTGCCGCCAGAACGAAAGCGATGAGGGCCAGGATGATGAAGACGTTGAAGCTCATGCTCATGGTGGGTATTGTCCACAACCGGTGCTGAATCTGACTGGGTTAGCCCTGACGCCGGGTTCGCAGCGCAGCTGGTGGCTTCGGGAGGCGCTCGACCAGGAGGAGGAGGGCTGCCCACCTCTGGGGCGTGCCGATCGAGGATGCGCGGGGCGTCTGATCGACGTCTCGCCTACTCGCCTCCCGACCGTCGGGCGCATCGACGCCGGCAACGTGTACTACGAGGCCGAACGGGATACCTGTTAGGTCCGGACTAGGTCTCCGAGAAGGTGCACGCCCCAGTCTTTCGGCATCAAGCGCTCTGACATCACCGACGCCCTGAACATGAAGCTGTTCAGCGCAAGGTAGGTGGGATCGGGCACGACACGTATGTCGTAGACGTCCAGACCCGACGCTTTCGCGTGCGCGCGGATCGCATCAACTGTGTTGGCGCGGTACTGCACCGGAAACGTGTCTGCTTCCTCGCGGCCGTAGAACATAGGCACGAGCCTGCGCTGCAGCGACGGGAGCGCCTTCCCGAACCGGTTTACGACCATCAGCGGGTTGCGCATGTTGGGCGTAAGAAAAACGAAGTGTCCACGCGGTGCGAGTACGCGACGTACCTCGCGCAGCGTTGCCGCCGGGTTTTTCAAATGCTCCAGCACCCACAGGCACACGATGAGGTCGAAGGACTGGTCGATAAACGGCAGGTTTTCGGCCACCCCCCGGATCACCGGCATGCCAACGGCGCGGTGCCCGCTCAGAGAAGGCCCATCGGGATCGAGGCCCGCGGCAAGCTTTACGTCGCGCCAGATTTCCTCGACCAGACCGCCCCGGCCGCATCCGAGGTCCAGGACGCGGCTGGTTGAGGTGACGTGGCCGCGTACCAGCGTCTCGAGCTGGTCGCCGCTCGACCGCCATCCTGGCCGGATTGCGCGGTAGCGCTCGCGATATGCGTTCTGGACGGCGAGGGGCAGGAGCCCTCCCCGCCCGATCTGTTCCTCGGCCTGGGCCATGCAGCGGGCATTTTGAGGTCAGGCGTGCTTTGCCGCAACCCTCAGGTCGGCAATAAACGAAGACATGGCGGCCTCACGCGACTCGTTGTCCGCCGCCCTCAAGATCGAGGACGGGTGGACCGTGGCCACCACGGGCAGGCCGACGGGCGAGTTGAGCACCTCACCACGCTGCTTGCTGACCCGAAACGCCGGCCCCATCACAGCCTGGGCGGCGGTGGCGCCGAGCAGCACGATGATCCGCGGCCTCACCGCCTCGATCTCGCCGTCCAGCCAGGGCCGGCAGGCCCGAATCTGGCCCGCGTTCGGCTTCTCGTGCAGCCGGCGCTTGCCTCGCCGCGTGAACCGGAAATGCTTGACCGCGTTGGTGATGTAAACCCGCCGGCGGTCGATCCCCGCCTCGTCCAGCGCACGCTCGAGGAGGCGCCCGGCGGGCCCGACAAACGGCTTTCCCTGAAGGTCCTCCTGGTCACCCGGCTGCTCGCCGACGAGCATCATCCGGCTGTGTTCGCTGCCTTCGCCGAAGACCGTTTGCGTCGCCTCGACCCAGAGATCGCAGGCCTGGCACGAGGCGGCCGCCTCTCTAAGTTGCTCGACGCTCCGGGCGGTTGGAGGCGGCTGTGCCATCGCTCAAATAACGCATGAGATCGACGCATTCTGGGAATAACAGAAGCACATGTCAAAGGGAGATTTCGTCGAAGTCCTGGTGGACGCGGGCGGTGGCTCGTCTCGTGAATACGTGATCGAAGCAACCCGCGCGGGCCGCAGCGTCGAGGTCCGCAGCTCTCGCACCACTGTCGAGGTCCGCGAGCTGACCCGTACCGGCGGGGTGGTTCGGACCGCGCGGTTTATCGCGCCTCGTGTGCTGGCCGTGGTCGAGCACCCCAAGGACGAGAAGAAGGCGGCCTAAACTCCGAAGGAGTGGAAACGCTCCTCGAGGAGTGGGACGGCGAATCCGTCTCGCTTCACCGCGACCGCGAAACAGGCGCGTGGATGTTCATCTGCGTGCATTCCACCGCCCTCGGACCCGCCGCAGGCGGCACGCGCATGAAGCATTACGAACGGGTGGCTGACGCGCTCGCCGACGGCATGCGGCTCTCCGAAGCTATGAGCCTGAAGTTCGCCAGCGTCGGCTTTCCCCACGGCGGTGGCAAGGCGGTGATCGCGCTGCCCTCACCGGCAATCCCCGAGGGCGAATCGAGAAGGCGTTTGCTGCACGAGTACGGCCGGTTCATCGATTCGCTCGGCGGCCTGTACAGCTGCGCACCTGACATGAACACATCGGCCGCCGACATGGACGTGATCGCGGACATGACTTCCTACGTCTTCTGCAAGACGGAGGCCGCCGGCGGCTCCGGCGACACGGCGCCCGACACCGCGGTGGGTGTTCTCCATGGCATTCGCGCGAGCTGCCGCCACGCCTTCGGCTCGGATGACCTGAGCCGGCGGAGCATTCTGGTGCAGGGCGCGGGTGGTGTGGGCGGCCGCCTCATCGAGCTGCTCACGGAGGCTGACGCCACCGTGATTGCGACCGACATCGACCCGGCGCGGCTCGCGATCTTGCGCGATAAAGGCATCCAGGTGGTTGAGCCGGATACAGCTCTAACCACTCCTTGCGACGTGCTGGCCCCGTGCGCGACGGGAGGCGTCATCAACGCGGACTCGATACCGACTTTGCAGTGTCGAGTCATCGCGGGAGGAGCCAACAACCAGCTCGCAACGCCGGCGGACGCCGACAGGCTGCACGAGCGCGGGATCGACTACGCGCCCGACTTCGTGATCAACGCCGGCGGCATACTTCATGGAGGCGGCCTTGAGGAGCAGCACTGGACGCGCCAGGTCCTCGACGCCAAGCTGCAGGGGATCGGCGACGCTCTGTCCGACATCTTTCAGCGAGCCGAGCGCGAAGGCATCAGCACCGACACCGCGGCGCGCCGGATCGCCGTGGCCCGAATCAAATCGAAGGCGGCCGAGACTCAGGCCTTGCGGGCGCGGATATAAGCGCTGCCGACCGCGCCCACGCCGGGCACGACTTGCGTCGCGTGCACCTCGACCTCCGGCTCCTCGAATCCAGCGGCGAGCAGAATCGCCCGATATTCGTCGATCGGGATCGTGCCCGAGATGCAGCCCGCCCAGGTGTCAAGGCGCTTCTTGGTTGCAGCATCGAGCGGCTCGAGCTCGACCATGTCCGCCACCGCGAGTCGCCCGCCCGGGCGGAGCACTCGATGGGCCTCCCTGATCACCGCGGCCTTGTCTTCCGCGAGGTTGATGACGCAGTTCGATATGACCACGTCGACGGAAGCGTCAGGAAGCGGGATATCGTCGATCGACCCTTTCATGAAAGTGGCGTTGCTGACGCCCGCCTTGTCTCGATTGTGATTGGCGAGAGCCAGCATCTCGTCGGTCATGTCAAGGCCGTAGGCCTGTCCACCAGGCGAGACGCGGCGCGCCGACAGCAGCACGTCGAGCCCCGCGCCTGACCCCAGGTCGAGCACGACTTCGCCTGGCTTAAGCTCTGCGAGCATCGTCGGGTTGCCGCAGCCGAGGCTCACGCCTTCGCTCAATCCAATCCCCTGCAAGTCTTCGCGAGCGTAAGAACCACCGCAGCCGCAGTCCGGGCCGTCGAGCTGGCAGCAGCCCGCCGTGGAATCGGCCGGCAAAACCTCGAGCTGCCTGGCGATGTTCGCGTAGCGCGACCTGACGGCTTCCTTGATCTCGCTCATTGGTTTCCCTCTCCCCAAATCCATCGATGATTGTCGATGGATACTGTAACATGCGAGTCGTGGCAGTCAAGGAGCTTCCGGTCATTCGTGAGCGAGGCGTGTGCTGCGAGCTGCCTCGCGTCAATGGGGACTGGGCAGAAATCAGAGCCGCGCTGTTGAAGGCGCTCGCGGATCCGACACGCCTGACCATGGTGGCCTCTCTGTGGAAGGCGGCTGCTCCAATATGCATCTGCGATTTCACGGCCGGCCTCGGCCTCACGCAGCCGACCATCTCGCACCACATGGCGAAGCTGAAAGAAGCAGGCGTCGTGCAATCGGAGAAGCGCGGAATCTGGATTTACTACCGCCTTCGCGACAAACTGCCAACAGAGACACGAAAGTTGCTAAGCCAGCTCATCGACTAGGGTTTCGGCCGCTACTGTTACCGGGTGCATGCGCGCCAGGTGACCCTTTTGGTGATGCTCGTGGTGGTCGGATGCGGCGGGTCGACCCCAAGCGCATCGCATACGCCGACTCCTTCGACGTCGACTGCAAGCGCGTCCACCTCGACCACCACTCCGTCGAGCAACGCTTCGCCTGGCTCGAGTCCCGCTCCCGGCCCGGCCACGCTTGTTCACTGCAGCGCCTCGGTCCCCGCCGGCGACAACCTGGTCATCGGTACCGTGGCCGGCGATCCGACGGTTGTCGTCCGTGATATCCAGGATCCCGCCAACGCCAGAAGCCTGTGCACGTTCGATTCGAGCGTCCTATCGCCGCTGTTCGTCAGCGCCTCCGCGGTCGCCTACGAGACAGCTGACAACCAGATCATCCAGGCGCAGTTCGCGGGGGGTCCGACCACGCTCCTCGCCACGTACGGCGCCGGCGTGATCGGCTCGGGTCAGTACGCGATCAGCCCGGACGGCAGGTCGGTCACGTACCTCGACGGCAACACGTGGCGGCTCGCCGGGCCGACCGGAAACAAAGTGCTTTCGACCTTGCCCGCGGTCCCCGGCCGTGGCGTGAACCCGGACGAGGACGACAGCTTCTTGAGCTTCTCGCCTGACGGCCTGTACGTCGCGTTGTTCCAAACCTTCCACGTCGGTGGATCTGGAGAGACCGCGCCAGACCAGGTCCGCCGCGCGAGCGACGGCACGCTGGCGTTCTCGACCTCGGCCATGACGATGGCGGTGTGGGCCTCAGTCCCGAGCCGCCTATTCTTCCGGGACGCGACTGGAAACCTGCACCGATGGGATCCGTCCACAGGACGGTCGTCGATGACCTCGCTGCACTGGATCCGGCCGCGATCGTCGCCTGACGGCCGCTGGATCGCCTACACGTTCCGCACCGCGAGCGGAACCGGCACCATAGGTTTCTACAGCGTGCAAGCGAACAGCGTCTCCAATACCTCGCCGGCGGGACGCTCCGGAGTCAGGTTCTTGAGCAACGACCTCGTCTGGTACAAGGGCGAACGCTCCTGCTCGACGTGTTTCGGCGGGCAGCCGGCAGCGACCGGCGTGACTTACATCTACAGCATCGCCGGGGCGTCGGAAATCACGGCACGCCTCTCAGACGTCAACGACGCCTGGCCGCACACAAGCGCGCCCGCGCTCTAGGCGAGCTCCCGCCGCCGCTGCTCGCGCCGCGCCTGGTCCTCCGGACCGACCATCCGCTCCATCACGACGCGGTAGTGGAGCAGCGCCTGGCGCATGCCCTCGGTCTTGTCTCTGGATGCGTACCCGAGCCTGTGAGCGCGCTGCACCTCGGTAGGCAGGTCACGCTCGGTCAGCGGATGGCCGCGCTCGCGCAGCACCGACATGACAAGCGCCTCCGCCTCGCGCACGGCCTGCTCCGGGGAGTCGACGAACTTCGTCTCGATCTCGTCCCACTCGCTCGCGTATCGGTCGCGCGATTCCGGCGGCAGCGGCCGCAGGTTCGGCCGGCGGCGGCCCACACCGGCGGCGCGAAAGAGCATGAGCAGGACTACGACGACCAGGGCAATGACCAGGATCGTGACAAGGGTTCCAGTGTCCATGTGAGTCGGCACCTCCAAATAGGGAACGCCAACCTCTTTGCTTCGACTCAATCGACCATCGACTGAATACGGCTCGAACTGGGCGCGCCGAGCCCAGAATATGCGGCCGATGGCCATCGCCCCCGAGCTCAAACCTCCTCCGAGCGCGCCGCGCGAGGCGCACCAGCCAGGCTTCGCGTCGAGATCGTGGGCCGCTCAGGCGCGGTCCGACACGATGCTGGGCGGCTTCGTCACCGCGGCGGTGCTGGCCCGGCTCCTCTTCTGGCTCACCTCGAACAGGATGTTCGAGGACGGCCTGACCACGATCACCCACTCGCGGAACGTGCCGCTCGGATTGGGCCTGGTCCATCACGCGGGTGAGGGCAACGTGCACGGCTTCACGTCGGCGCTCGGCGTCTTGATCCCGCTCGCCGGCGAGCTGATTCACCAAGGGTCGGGGATGTTCGCGATGCGAATCGCCTCGCTTGTCGCGGTCGGCATCGCTCTCGTGTACGCCCGTCTCATCTGTCGCGACCTGAGCCTGGGCAAGTTCCCCACGGGATTCGTCCTTGCGTACCTCGCATTCGACCAGAACATGATTTTTTACGGGATGTCGGGGATGGAGACCCAGGTCGCCGTCGCCGTGATCCTTGGCGGCGTGTACCACGTCCGGCGCCAGGACCTGGTCGCCTCCGGAATCTGGCTCGGGCTGGCGCCCCTCGCACGTCCGGAGTTCGTGCTCTGGGTCGCGCCCGCACTCGCGTACCTTGCGGTGACACACCTGAGGCGCGCCTTCGCCCCCGCCGGCATCGCGAGCGCGATCGTTGCGCCCTGGCTGATCTTTACAACCGCCTACTACGGCTCACCGGTTCCCAACACCGTCCTTGCAAAGTCGGCTGTAAGCCCCATCCCGGCGCTACTTTCCGGCGGCTCGCCGCTGACGTGGCTTCAGTGGTTCGGCGGGCAGATCGGCGGCCACGTGGCACTGCTGCTGTACCACCTCGAACCGTTCCACGAGGTCTGGAGCACGGCCGCGGCGCCGCTGCCCGGCCTGGTCCTGATCGTCATCGCGGTCGTGATGGCCGACCTGCTGGCGATCGGGCTGCTCGCATCGAGACAGGTCACCGGCTGGTGGCCGGTGCTTGCGTTCCTCGGCCTCTTTTTCGCCTACCGCGTCTATTTCATCCCGACCATCAACTACTACGACTGGTACCTGCCGCCGTTCCTCGCCCTGGTCGTGATCCTCGTGGCTGCCGGCTTGC
Source organism: Chloroflexota bacterium (assembly GCA_005881275.1). GTDB lineage: Bacteria > Chloroflexota > Dormibacteria > Dormibacterales > Dormibacteraceae > 40CM-4-65-16. The sequence continues at coordinate 8,897 of VBEF01000035.1, read as the reverse complement.
AGCGAATCAACGCTCTGAACCCCGTGGTCACCAACGGCTTGTCCGTCGCACTCGCCCTCGTGTTCGCCATGCACATGCCTTTCAGCTTCGTGGTCGAATCCAAGGTGCAGGCCGTGGAAACCCAGGTCAGGACCAACCTGGCCGAGTACCTCAAGGCCACGGTTCCTGCGGGCGAGTCGGTGACGTCGGAGTCGGCAGGTTACATCGGCTTCTACGGCGCCGTGAAGCTGTTCGACTATCCGGGACTGACGTCGACGACATCCGTGCGCGCGCTGCAGGCGTTGCCGCCAGACCAGCGCGACCTTCCGCATCTCGTTGCGGCGCTCCACCCTGACTGGCTGGTCCTCCGGCCCTGGGAGCTGCAGCTGCTGCGGGACACGTTTCCGCAAGTCGCGGCCGAGTACAGCGTCGTTCGCACGTTTCAGATGGCCGGCGTGCCGGACAGTCAGCTGGATCTCGACGGCGCCGTCACCCTCTCGTTCGGCGGCCTGTCCGAGACCGAGTCGGACGGGAAGTTCATCGTTTTGCGGCGGGCGGCAAGCTAGGCCTCACTGAAGCGCTTGCGCTTCGCGAAATATTTGCGGAACGCAATCGAGATGTGGAAGCCACGGCGAAAGATCCGCGCGTTGTACTTTCGTGGAGATCCGGCAGGCCGTCCTGTGGAGTGGTCTGTTATTGGGGAGTCAGATGACCGACACGATCACCACCGCGATTGATCGGGCCCAGGGCTCCATCGAATCGATGCCGGTAAGCGCCCGTCTGCTCGAGGTCGGTGGCATCGCCTTTTTCTGGGGCTTCAAAGTTCTGATCGTCGCCGGTGCCGCGGCCACTCTCATCGCCGCGGCTCGCAAAGTGCGCGAGCAGGATCACCGCCTGTCCCGCTTGACTTTTCGCCTGTCGCTTTTTGCGGTTCAGGCGGTCACGATCTGTCTCGCCGCCGCGTCGCTGAGCAACCTGTACCTCTTGACGTCGATCGGCTAGGAGTTCAGTCCAGGCCGAGTCGCAGCAGGCGAGCTTCGTGAACGGCTGAGACCGCTTGAGGATGATGCCGGTCCCAGGCCTGCACGCAGCTTTCGCACGTGCAGCCCGGACCAACTGAAAGCGACCTCGAGCGTCGAGCTCCGCGGGTCAGCTTCAACAAGGTTGCGACAATCTTTCTGTGACGTAGTGCTGCCATGTTGCCTCCGACGGGTTATACGACCGCTAAAGGAGTCTAACGGCGGGGTCCGGATTTTCCTGCAGCCGGGGGTTTTGGTTAGCCGGCGGGAGTTCCGCGTTGTTGCTTTCCATCGAGGGGACGGGGCCGGACTTTTCAGTGATCTCAGGAGGGATCAATGCGCTCGTTTCGATTCGCCATCCTCGGAGCAGCTGCGGCTCTCGCGCTGGGCACGGCGAGCGCCTACGCGATGCATGAAGGTGCGAGCGGCGCCGATCCGGATTCGCATGGCGATGCAGTCGCATCCGCCGCGGGCACGACGTGCCCGCACGGCTCTGGCGGCGTGCACGGCGCGTGCGTGAGCGCGATCGCGTCGACCGAGGGCCAGGAGAACGAGGACGGAGCCCAGGCCGCGCGCGTCCAGGCCTGCAAGGCCGCCGACAAGAATGAGGACACATCGGAGAAGTCGGCCAAGTTCTCGCTGAAGGCTGACAAGACCTCACGCAAGGCCGCACAGAACGCCGAGCGCGCGGAGAACAAGGCCGAGCACGCGGCGTTCGCCGCTTGCGTGGCAGGGGGGACGGCGTGACCTGGGACTAGGGGAGTGGTGTGCTCGCTTGGGGGCGAGCAGAGGGGCTAGCTAGCTCGGTGGACCGGGCGGCGCCGGCGGTGGAGGAGGCGCTGACTGCGCCATCGGGCCCAGGCCTGGCTGCGTGGACTCGTACCAGGTCACGATGCCCGCGGTGATCGCGACGCTGTAGGGAATCGTGAAGAGCGCACCGACACAGCACAGCAGGAAACCGAGGCCGCCGATGAGACGCGCCACGTACACGAGGAGCCCGGCGACGATGGTGTTCGATGGGTTGGCCGTCGCGGTCTGCCAGATGGCGTTTACCTCGAAGCCTCCGCTGATGCCGCCTCGGTACGTGTGGACGATGATCGAAGGGGCCAGGAAGGCAAACAGCAGCGTGAGGGCCAGGTTGATCAGCCCCGCCAGCCCGGATATTGCGCCGTTGTGTCCGGCGCCGGCCGCGACGTAGAGCAGGCTGATCGGGATCGAGATGGCAATCGCATAGACGAGAAGCACGACAAAGAGCGGGATCCCGCGCTCGAGGTGGAATCCCGCCTGTGGCAGCTCGCGACGACCCGCGCGATAGTTGTCGATGGTCAACGCAAGCCAGCCGGTGAGGGCGATCCAGCCCACGATCGGGATGATGAAGATGAGCCCCTGGACGACCATCTTGCTGAACCAGGCGGAATCCTGGAACGGCCAGGAGAAGCTGTCGCCGACGCTCGTCACGGCAGCGAGTCTAACGTGAACCAACCTGGCCGTCGATGGCCAGCCTGGTCAAGCTGGACATCGGCGGCGCTTCCCATCCTTTGGCTGACGTGGGGTCAGAACATCGGCGCTAGAGCGACAGGATCGGATGGACCTCGACGGTTCCTCCCTGCGCAGCGGGATTCTTGGCCGCCCACGCTTCCGCCTCCGCGCGGTCCTTGCATTCCAGGACGAAGTAGCCATTGAGCCATGGGGACTTTTCATGCATCGGTCCGTCCGTGGTCTTGGCGTGACCGTTGACCGTCGAAACGCTGAAGCCGGCTGCGGAAGGCTGGCACGGGTCGCCGTCCTTGAAAGCGCCCGAGGCCTTTACCTCGTCGAGGTATTTCGCGAAGGCGTCGATCTGCTGGTGCAGCTCGGGTGAACCGGGTCGTGGCGCCTTGGACTCGTCGACGTACTGAAGGAAGATGTATCGGGCCATTTTCATTTCTCCTCGTGCAATAGATGCTTGACACCCAGACGACGAACAGCCACCGCTCAATTCGACACGCCGCCGCTGTGGTGGTGGCGCGAGAGCTAGCCGCGCGTGGCGCAGCAGATGGTGAAGCCGCCGGCGGTCGTTGGTCCCTCTCCGGTCCGGAAGCGGACTACCGCGTCGGTTCCAGTCGTGACGTCGAAGGCTCTCACCGCGCCGTTCGGCGCAGTCGGGTGGGAGCACGGTTCCGCACACTGGTAGCTCCCACTCGTGTCCGGCCCTTCCTCCGCGTACCAGACCACTGTCGGGGACACAAACCCCGGGCTGCTGCCAAGTCCCGTGTTGAACGCGGCAAGACCGCCGTCACGCACGATAAGCGGACGTGGATTGTTGTAATCAGTCAGCAGCGTGCCCGCCAGCCAAAGTCCGTCGGATGAGCTGCTCGGGGCGTACCACGCCTCCGACCGAAGCGGTTTGGCGCCTCCGCTCGGCGTCCATTGCGTCAGCGACCCTGACGCCCACACGAACCGGTCATTGCCGATCCAGGTCCCCCCGGTGGACGAAGTCTGAATTACAAACTTCTGGCGCTGATCGGCGAGCGAGAAGATTCGGATGTTGTTGCCGTATATGGCGAAGGCGAAATCGGAGATCGCGACATGGGCACGATCCGGGCTGAAGGCCAGGATTGGACGGGGACTCCAGCGACTTTCTAGCCCACCGGGTCCCGCGTCGATCGTGTAGAGGACGTGATCCACGCCGCCCGACCAGAGGTGCACGGTGACGAGCCATAGCCCATCGGCACGTGGCAGGCCGTAGGTTGCATAGATCTCGAGCGATCCGTCCCACGTCCAGCCTGGCACGCCGTAGTAGTAAGGCCGGGGCTCCAGCCGCAGCTGCGCGATTCGGGACTCCGCCCCCGTGCTGAGGTCGCGCCGCATGATCACGACGTGCCCGCCGGCCACGGTCGTGTAGGCGATGGTCTTGGCGTCGAGAAGGCGCATGACGGTGTTGGCGCCGCGACAGACCAGGCGTGGACGAATCGGGTCGGCAACGTCGTAAACGAACTGACCGGCGACCACCGCCATCGAAGCCCCAGGTCCGCCCGAGCACGCGACCGACGCCACAAGGCCGTCGTCCGTGGGGGTAGCCGTGACGCTTGGTGTCGGCTCCATCGGAGTCGACGCAGGCTGCGATTTCTGGGTCGGCGTCGGACTCGGTAGGGATGTGGTCTGGGCGATCGGCCCCACCCGCGGACCGCAGGCCATGACGAAGAGGCCCACGAGCAAAAGAACGGTGCGGCGCCGCCAAACCATTTGAGGGGGTAACGGGCGGGTCGCAGGATGGTTATGAGCGACCTCCAACCAGGTGTCCTTACCTATGCAATCAGCTCATTGACGCAGGCGTAAACGTTGAATTTGATGCGCATGGTTTGTGCGTCGATGACTCCCTCGATCACGCATACGGCGTCGTTGAGCCAGAGATATCGCTCGTCATCAGACTCGAACAGAATCCACAGAAGCTGCCCACCCTTCCTCTCGCCCTGCGGGTTCGTCCCGAAGACGGTCCTTCCCTGCATCCGGAACATCACTCTCGCGCCATCGTCGGTCTGAACAATTCCACCTGCATCGGGAAGCATCCTGCCGTCGCTGCGCCGCCTCGGATGGTTCACCCACCGGACCTGGCCTGCCATCCTCTCGCCTGTGACGGTGCCCTCTCCCTCTCCATAACCGGAACCTTCCTCGCCCCCGTACGGCTTCACCAACTCGAACGGACCTCGGTATGCCAGCTCCATTTCGCAAAGGCGCTCCAGAATCATGCGTTTCCCCTCCAGGCATTAATCCGATGGATGTCGTGCGCAGCGGGGGACACGAGCCCACGCGCTACACGTAGCCCTCTGGTACCGGTCCAAGCACCTCCATTGAGTATCTGTTGGCGATCTCCGACAGGTCATCTGGGCCAGCAGTTCCCTTATTGATGGCATCGCTCAAGTCGTCGAAGTATCCGACCATGGCCGCCGGCGTGTAGAGGTTGAGCTTGCGACTGGCTGCTGGTCCGACCCTGAACCCGTGAGGCACACCGGCCGGGATGAAGATGAATGATCCGGCGGGACTGACGAACTCGCGACCGTCAACAAAGATGATGTACTCGCCCTCGAGCACGTAGAAAGCCTCAGCAGCATCGTGGTGAACGTGTAGGGGCGGGCCGAAGTCCGGCGGCTCGACCGCTTCGAGAAGCGAGAAAGCACCGTCGGTCTCTTCTTTCGATGCCTTGACCGACATATGAAAGCCTCCGAGATCGATTGGCCGGCCTTCCCCTGGCCCAAGAACGAACGCCCGGCTCACGCGCCCACCCATAGCGTCACCTCCACGCTGCTGGAATCGGTACGGCGTGGAGTGTGATGGGCTCCCGTTTCGGACGCAACGAGGCGGGAAGCTCGCATGGCGCGGCTGCGACTGAGCGAGTTATGTGGTGCCATTGGTACGTCGATACCTAGCTTGTTGGGGGCGTCTCGTTAAGAAAGGGGTGACCACACCGCGGCATTCCGTCAGACTCCCGGAGGTGATCGACAGGGCCGAACGCACGCTGCGGGACGTCTTCCGCCTGGATGCATTCCGGCCGGGACAAGCGGCAGTGGTGGAGGCGATGCTTGGCGGCCGCGACGTGCTGTCGGTCGCGCCGACTGGCTCCGGCAAGAGCATCAGCTACTGGGTGCCGGCCGTCGTCGAGGGCGGGCTGACGATGGTGGTCTCGCCGCTCATCGCGCTGATGAAGGACCAGGTCGACCGCCTTACGGATTGCGGCGTGGCGGCCACGTTCATCAATTCGTCGGTGGAGGCAACTGAGCAGCGCGAGCGCCTCCGGCGGGCCATCGCGGGCGATTACCGGCTGCTTTTTCTCGCGCCCGAGAGGCTGGGCCGCCCGGGCTTCATGGGCCGGCTCGCCGAGCTGCGCATCCGGCGGATCGTGGTCGACGAGGCGCATTGCATCTCGACGTGGGGCCATGACTTCCGCCCTGATTACCGACTTCTGTCCGCGGCGATCGCAGCCTGTGGCCGGCCGCCGGTGGCCGGCTTCACTGCGACCGCGACTCGACAGGTCCGAACCGATATCGCGAGCAGCCTGGGGCTGCGCCATCCCTTCATCTCGGTCAGCGGATTCAATCGGCCGGCGTTGACGCTCGCGGTCACCCGTTGCCGCGGCGAACGAGCCAAGCGCGATCGGCTCCGCAGCTTGCTCGGAACGACCGGGCAGCAGGCTCTCGTCTACGTCGGCACCGTCTCCGCGGCCGAGGAGCTGGCCGCCGAGCTCGCCGTCGCCTGCTACCACGGGCGGCAGACGGCGGACGTGCGGCGGCGCATCCAGGACGACTTCACCGCCGGACGCATTCAGGTCGTGGTGGCGACCTCCGCGTTCGGGATGGGCGTCGACATCGCCGGGATCAGGCGAGTCATCCACTATCACCTGCCGGGAAGCCTGGAGGCCTACTACCAGGAGGCTGGACGCGCAGGGCGCGATGGCAGGCCGGCCGAGTGCACGCTCCTTTACAGCCCGGCCGACCGCGACCTCCAGTCATTCTTCATCGAGCAGTCGGGTTTGGAGGACGGATCGCCGCTCAAGGACCATGCGTACGCCCGGCTCGCTCAGATGATGGCTTACGCCGAGATGCGCGAATGCCGGCACGCCCGGATCGCGGACTACTTCGGCGAGGAGGGCGTCGCGCGGCTGTGCACCGCATGCGACAACTGCCTCGCACCGTCGGCCCCAGAGGAGTCCGTGCCGGCAGACGCCGTGCAAGCCGGGCTGGCGGCGATCGCCAGATTCAGCGGGCGCGTCGGGCTTGCCAACGTGGCGGCGGTGCTCGGCGGCCGGCGCACGAAATGGGCGACCGCGCAACCCTGGGTCCAGGACCTGCCCTTCCACGGAGCATTGAATCGATGGAAGGAGAATCGAATCAGGCAGCTCCTTGCCGAGCTGGTAAGCGCCGGCCTCGCCCGTCAGAGCTCGGGGGAATACCCGGTCGTGGAGATCACCTCCGCCGGCCGCGACGCGGTGGCGCGCGGCACCGCCCCTGCTCTCACGCTGCCCGCCGAGGCCACTTCCGTCGAACGCACCGATGTGCCCGTAGACACGCTTGATAGGTTGCGACGGTGGCGGCTCGAGACCGCCCGCGCCGGCGGCGTGCCCGCGTACGTCGTCTTCCACGACGCCACACTCGCGGCGATCGCATCAGCCCGACCGGCGAATCTGGCCGAGCTGCTGCGCGTGTCGGGAGTGGGAGAGTCGAAGCTGCGGAAGTACGGGAACGACGTGCTCGAGGTGCTGCGCGTCGAGCCTGCGTAACCGGGAATCCCGCTACTGCATATCGCGCTTCAAGCTCGGATCGCTCTTGTGGTCCTGACCACTGCCAGCTGTAATGAATCGGTAGTGTCCGCGCGAGCGACGTTGCTCTTTAGGAAGAGAGAACAGGTTGGGACTCCGGGTGTCGCGCATGCTGATCCCGGCCGGCTGCCTCGTGGCGTTGCTGACTCTAGTTGCGACCAAGTCTGCCCTCGGAGTCTCGTCACAAGCGTCCTCCTCTGCGGTTCCGGCAGTGTCGTCAATTGTTCCGTCACCCTTGCCACCGCTCCCATCGATTGCTCCCTCACCTTCGCTGCCACTCCCGTCGCCTCTTCCCACACCCTCCCTGCCGCTCCCGTCGCCCCTGCCCTCACCCTCCCTGCCGCTCCCGTCGCCCCTGCCCTCTCCCTCGCTGCCGCTCCCGTCGCCCGTGCCCTCACCCTCGCTGCCGCTCCCATCGTCCCTGCCCTCACCCACGCTGCCGCTCCCATCGCCTCTGCCTTCACCCACGCTGCCGCTCCCATCGCCTCTGCCTTCATCGTCGCTTCCGCCGCTGGAATCGCCCGTCCCTTCCGGGCTTCCCGCAGCGGCGTCGCCAACCGTTTCTTCGGCTGTCGGCTTGGCGCCCCCTGCCGCGCCGCAAGCCGGTCAGGACCCGCCATCTCTGCCCGCCGACTCGAGCGGACTCGATCCCGCGGCCCCTCGCGCAGCTGCGGGGGCTCATTCGGCCACAACCGGTTCGACACCATCACCCCAGACGCGCCGCACGGATTCGGTCGCGGTGTGCCCGATCCTGGGGGTTGGTGGCAATGGGTGCCAGGGGTTACCGCCTTGGCTGATCCAGCAGCTGGCCGAAACCGGCTACGGCGGGATGGTCGCGCTCTTGGCTGGAGTCATTCTCTGCCTCACCGGCATCGCTGGATTGATGAGACGTCGCCGACGACGTCAGGCGTTGCCTTGAAGCAGCCTCGCCAGCCGCGTTTGCTGGGTGGATGCAAGAAGCTTTACATCATCGGACAGCAGTGGGCTGTCTTTGCCGAGAATGGCGATTTGAGCCACGACGTTGTCAGCCCTGAAAACCACGCGGACGATTTCGTATCCCGGAATTTCCAGCGGTTCCACCCAGGTTGTCGACTGACTGCCCACCAGCGCAGGCGAGGCCTTTGCACCTTGTGATTCCTCACCCTGGCCGAGGACATCAACCGCGGCGATGGCCTCGTCAGTAGTGCCATAGATCACCACGATCGCCTCAGCCATACGGTAATCGAGAACACCGGTGTGTGATTTTTGGAAGACGTTGTCCCAGCCATTGGGGACAACGCCTTCAGGGCGTACCGCTTCCGCCGAGCTAACGAGCCTGTAGTCAGGCAAGTCGTCAACCGAAAGGACGGCTGTTTGGGCATCGAGGTGCTTTGTGTAACCGCCTTGCTTTGTTGGCAATGAATTCGTGCCGCCTGCCGCCGGATTTGCAATCGCAGACGTAGTGGCTGTTTTGGTCGCGGCAGTCAGTGCGTTGAGATTCGCGAAGACAGCAGTAAAAACCACAGTGGCTGCGGCGACGAGCGCGATCACGTCCAGCACGATCTGCCGTGTCAGATGCGGATGGCGGGGTTTTGCCGCGGACCCCAATAACAGTGCCCACTCTCTGA
>VBEF01000034.1 GCA_005881275.1 Chloroflexota bacterium | reverse complement strand
TGCCGTCGCCCTCCAGAAAACCTCGGGTACCCATGATCCGCGTGCGACGCCGGCCGACAGGCGTGAACGCGCTCATCGTCAGTGTGGCCGTCACCCCACCCTCGAACTCGATCGTCACGACCTGGTGGACGGCTACATCGTTGTCACATGCGTAGACGCAGCGCCCGTACTCGCCGTCGCGCAGCGCCCGCCGTACCCCCGGTTCTGTCAGGTCGGTCGTAATAACGGAGAGCGGCCAGCGCTCCCGCTCGGGGTCGCCCAGGCAGCCAAGGTAGAGCCGCAGGGCGGAGTACGGGCACTCGGGCTCCACGGCACAGTCCAGGCACCGGTCGGCTGCGCCGGCCGGCCGGCTGGCTGCAGTGAAGTGATGCAGCCCGCCGCGGCTGGATACTCTGACCGCCGGCCGGCCCACGACGTAGCGCAGCCAGTCCAGGTCATGACAGCACTTGGTCAGGATGCTGGGCCCCGCCTGGTCCGAACGACGCCAGTTGCCCCGCACGTACGAGTGGGCGAAGTGCCACCAGCCGACCGGCTCCAGCTGCTCCACGCCGACGAGCTGCCCGAGCCTACCCTCGGCCAAGATGGTCTTTACCCGGTCTGTGTAGGTCGTGTACCGCATGACGTGGCAGACCGCGAGGATGACCCCGGCCTTCTCCACGGCCTGAATGACCTCGACGCACCCCGCACGGGTTGGTGCGATCGGCTTCTCGAG
>VBEF01000098.1 GCA_005881275.1 Chloroflexota bacterium | reverse complement strand
CCCGCCGTGAATCAGGCAGTGCGGCGTTCTCGCTTCGCCGACCCCGGCTGCGCGAGCTGCTGCAGGCGGCGCAGCCGGTGATTGACCGCTGACTTGGACAGCTTCATCCGACCCGCCAGCTCGCCCAGGTTCAGCTCCGGATTCGCCGTCCGCCATCGGGCCATCTCGCGCAGCGCCGGCGGAAGCTGGTTGAGCCTCCCGTCAGCCTCGAGCCGCTCGATGGCCGCCGCCTGACGCATGCCCGAGCCGATGGTCTTGCCGATGTTCGCGGTCTCGAAGTTCAAGCGGCGGTTGACCTCTCCACTCACCTCCCGCACGACCCGGACGTTTTCGAACTCCATCACGGCGCGGCTGGCGCCCATCATCGAAAGCAGCCGCACGATCCCATCCCCATCCTTTACATAGACGACCGACTGGCCGCCTCGCAGGGCGATCCCCGCCTTCACGCCCGCGCCTTCGATCAGGCCCGCGATGGCCGTGGCCCACGACGCAGTCGGGGCGACGTACTCGAGGTGATACCTCGTGTTGGGCGCGTTCACCGAGCCGCAGCCGAGGAACAGGCCGCGCAGCATGCCCTTGCGGTCGCATGCAGCTTCGGGCACCGCCTGAACCGGAGGCTTGGAGAACGCGGCCACCAGCTCCCCCGGCAGCCCGAGCTCGATGAAGAAGGACATCCGCTTGCGCGTCTTCACGGCCTGGTATTTCGCGTCCATGCGCGCCACCGCGCGCCCGAGCCGCACCACCTTGCGAGCCGCCGCATTGCGGAGCAGCGAGAAGTAGGCCGAGCGACCACGCGAGCCGCCGAGCAGGCGGCCGCGCGAGCCGTAGTAGATGCCGAGCAGCTCGCTCAGTTGACAGCAGGGCCGTGCTGGTAGAAGCCCAGCCATCTCGTTCTTGACCTCAGCCGAGAACGAAATCGCGCACCTCCAGGAAGGTGATTACGTTCCCCTTTTCCATTGCAGTCTAACGCGCCACCGATCGAGTCCAGTCAAAGGACTCTTGATCGCGCCACAATTCGTCGCATGGCTGGGATGCGGATGATCGAGGCCGTGCGTGCGGCGATCGCCGAGGAGATGGAGCGAGACGAGCGGGTGCTCGTGCTGGGCGAAGACGTGGGCAAGAAAGGCGGCGTATTCGGCGCGACCGACGGTCTCTACGCGCGCTTCGGCGAGTCTCGGGTGCTGGACACACCCCTGGCGGAATCCGCAATCGTGGGTGTGGCGATCGGCGCCGCCCTCAACGGCCTGATCCCGATCGCGGAGATCCAGTTCGCCGACTTCATCCACCCGGCCTTCGACCAGATCGTCAGCGAAGCCGCGAGGACGCGCTACCGCTCGAACGGAGATTGGTCGGTGGCGATCGTCATCAGGGCGCCGTTCGGTGGCGGGGTGCATGGCGGCCTCTACCACTCGCAGTCGATCGAAGCCTTCTACGCCCACGTGCCCGGCCTGAAGGTGGTGGTGCCGAGCACGCCGGCCGACGCGCACGGCTTGCTGAAGTCGGCTGTGCGCGACCCGGACCCCGTTCTGTTCCTGGAACATAAGAAGGTATACAGGCTGGTCACGGAGGAGGTCCCGGACGGTGACCACCTCCTGCCCATCGGACCGGCTGTGGTCAGGCGCCCCGGCAAAAACCTGAGCTGCTTCGCGTGGGGGTTGATGACCCACCACTGCGTCGAGGCAGCCGAGCAGCTCGAGTCCGAAGGCGTCAGCGTGGAGGTGGTTGACCTACGGACGCTTGCTCCCCTCGACAGGGAGGCGATCCTCGATTCCGTCAGGAAGACCGGCAAGGCCATGGTCGTGTACGAGGACAACCTCACGGGCGGGTTTGGCGCGGAGGTGGCGGCCATCATCTCGGAGCACGCCTTCGAGGACCTCGACGGGCCCGTCGTGCGGGTGGCCGCGCCGGATATCCCCGCGATGCCCTTCAACACGCCGCAGGAAGACTTCTTCATGCCCAACCCGCAGAAGATCGCGGAGGCGATGCGGAAGCTTGCCGCCTACTAAACCTAGACGCAAGGCGAAGCCGTCAATTCGCGACGTGCCTCAAATCTCCGCCGCCGAGTACGCCATCCGGCGGGAGAGCGTAGCGGCAGGCATGCAGGCTTCCGGTCTCGACGCCCTCTGCGTCTTCTACCCGGCGCGGGTGGCTTACCTCACGGGGTTCCATCACATCCCGACCGAGCGGCCGATCGCCCTAGTCATCGGCTCGAGCGGCCAGTCGTCGCTGATCGTCCCCGCGGTCGAAAAGGAGCACGCCGAGACGTCGACCTCGGTCGACCAGGTCCGGATCTACTTCGAGTATCCGGGCGCCGAGCACCCGATGGAGAGCGTGGCCGCGGTGCATCGAGTCCCTGCGTCGTGTCAAATCGACCGCCGAGCTCGACTGCATCCAGCTCAGCTGCGATTGGGCGGTGCGTGCCCATCGCCGGATGCAGGCCGCAATCCAGATCGGCAAGACCGAGATGGAGTGCTACACGCCGCCGGCCACCGAGACTCTGTTCGAGATGGTCCGCGAGATGCCCGGATGGCGCCCGCGCGGCAACGACGAAGCGGGACTGATCGCGATGTTCGTCGCGGGCCGATCGACGGCCATGCCCCACGGTTTCGTCAAGGGACACGGTATCCAGCCGGGCGACGTCCTCGTCAGCGGAGCAGGGGCCAACATCGACGGTTACCGCAGCGAGCTGGAGCGGACGATGATCATCGGCGAGCCCACAGAGGAGCAGGCCCGGGCATTTGAGGCGATGCTGGCCCTCCAGACCCGCGCGATCGAGACGATGGCGCCCGGCGTTCCCGCCGCCGAGGTCGAGCTCGCGACCCTGCGGCTCGCCGATGAGCTTGGCGTCGCGGACAACCTGCGCCACCACGCCGGCCACTCCATCGGCCTCGAAGGGCATGAAGCGCCTTTCCTCGACCGCGGCGACGACGCGGTGCTCGAGCCGGGCATGGTCTTCACCGTCGAGCCGGGCGTCTACATCAGAGAGTTGGGAGGCTTCCGCCACTCGGACACGGTGGTCATCACCGAGGATGGCCGCCGCGTGATGACTGATTACCCGAGCGCCCTGAAAGACCTCATCGTGTAGACGATAAATTAACCTCGGACGGAGTGACCCGCTTGCATGAACTCTGAGTCGCTGGCCCGGCGCGGCCGCAGGCCGGGAGACCTCCGGGTGGTGGTCCGCCGCCCGGCCAAGATGCCCCGCACGCTCGGCCCGTCGGCGCTCTTCGCAGCGTGTTACGGCAACGTCGGATCGAGCATCTATTACGCGCTCGGGGTCACCGCGGCCTTCGCCCTCGGTCTCACGCCGCTTGCCCTGATCCTGGCGGGCTTCATCTTCGTCACGACCGCGCTCAACTACGCGGAAGGCACAGCCGCTTTGCCGCATGCGGGTGGGAGCTCGAGCTTCGCGCGCCGCGCCTTCAACGCCCCCATCGGCTTCATCGTGGGCTGGGTCCAGCTGCTCAATTACACGGCGACGGTCTCCATCTCCTCGTACTTCGCCATCAGCTACCTGGGCTTTCTCGGCAAGTACGTGCCGGCGTTGGCGCCACTCGCGACCGACCAGAGCACCCACGTGGGCGCCACCGTGGTGCTGATTGCGATCCTGGTCGCGGTCAACGTCATCGGGATCCAGGAATCCAGCGCGCTGAACCTAGTGCTGGCATTCACCGACCTGGTGACGCAGCTCGTGCTGGTCATCCTCGGGATCATTCTGCTTCTCGACCTCCAGACGGTCGTCCACAACATCCACTGGGGTCTGGCGCCGACATGGGGCAACTTTCTGGCCGGAATCTCGATCGCGATGGTCACCTATACGGGGATCGAGACGATCTCCAACCTATCTGAAGAAGCCAAGGATCCGGGCCGCAACGTGCCGCGCGCGACGTGGTGGGTCATCATCGCGGTGCTGTTCGTTTCGGCTTTCCTGCCGACGATCGGCGTCAGCGTGTTTCCCGTCACTTACGACCAGCACTTACACGCCTACACGACTCAGCTGGCGACCACATACAAGGCCGACCCGGTCGCAGGCATCGTCATGGGATTCAAAGATGACCTGTTGAGATTCTGGGCCCAGGTCTGGGTCGGCATCCTCGCCTTCACGATTCTCGTCATCGCCACCAACGCGGGCCTGCTCGGGATCTCGCGGCTCAGCTACTCCATGGCCGGCGTCGATCTCCTGCCCCATCGACTCGCGAAGCTGCATCGAAGGTTCAAGACGCCGTACGTGTCGATCATCGTGTTCGGAGTGGCCGCGGCTCTGCTGGTCCTGCCGGGCATTGTCGTCGGAGGCAAGGAGATCGACCTCATGAGCGCCGTGTATTCGCTCGCCGCGACCTTCGCGTTCTGTTCAGCGCATCTCTCGGTGATGCGGCTGCGCTTCATCGAGCCGGCGCTCCATCGCCCGTATCGGATGCCGTGGAACATCAAGTTCGGACGCGACAGCATCCCCGTTCTTTCGTTGGTCGGCGCGCTTTTCATCGGCACCGTGTTCACACAGCTCCTCTTCGAGAACATCTCCAACACGACCTTCATCTTCCTCGGATGGCTGGCCCTTGGTGTTGTGGCTTACGTCCTGTACATGCGCTACCGCCACGAGCCGATCTGGGAACCGCTCGAGGTGCCGCCACCCAGGGAGCGCGCCGTCGAGCACGTGCCCCTCGAGAGCTTGCCCAGAAGCGCCCGCTACCGGATGGGCCGGCGCGAGCGCGTCAGCGGACATGTCGCCGCCGCGCGCCATGTCCACGAACGACACCGGCCGGTCTGGCAGCTGGAGCTGGAGCTCTTCTTCGCCCGCCACGGCGCGATCCGTGGCGTCTTGATCGTCCTTGTCTTTGCGGCGGTCAGCGGGCTCGCGATCTTCGTCGACCTGTCGCGCTTCGATCCTTTTGGTCCGGGACTCGGCTGGTCGCCGGGCCTTGTCCTGGTCGCATTCCTGGCGGCCTACGTCCTCAACAGGAGCCACTCCGAACAGTAGGCGCTCACGTTATTGCTGGGACGAGTCTTCGAGCCAGCGCACACCGGTCCCATGCGCAAGGCTCGTCCCTAGCAGCTGGTCGTCGAGCCGGACCTCGAATCTCGCCTCCGTCCGGGCGCCTGGCTCCAGCCGTAGGTGATATACGGGCGCGTGCGGCGAGGCGCGTTGCCGGGCGCCGGCGACCGCAGCTTCGAGTCGCTTGCGGCCCGCCTCGTCGACGTACTGCATGAAGACGGAGTGGTAGACGACCGTCGCCACGCCTTCGGCGCTTGTCGCCAGCTCGCGTTGGAGAAAGTCCGCAGCGTCGAGGGGCTCGACCTCGATGGGCAAATCGCTTGCGACCTGGATGGCGCCATCGAGCAGCGCAAGACGCCCAAGCTGATCGGCCCAGATGAAGGAGCGGAGGGTGAGCGCGCCCTCAACTGACGTCGGGTCGACAGGCTGCAGGTCACAGCCTTTGCGCTCCACCACCGCTGCCGAGCGATTCATGGCCGGCGGGATCTCGAATGAGTGCACGAAGCGGACTTCAGACGTCTCATCGCCCCACGCGCCTTCCGAGGACTCATATCGATACCGATCCCAGCGGAGGTTGAGCCCAGCGCTGGCGCCGATCTCCAGGATCCGCAGCGGCAGATGCGTGCGATGGGCCACCTCGAGGAAGCCGCCGAGAAGCGCTGCGCTGCGGCCGACCTCGTTCGTCTGACACCCGGCGCCCAGCAGATCGCGCAGCTTCGCGCGCTGATCGACCACGGCCCGCTTGAAGGCCGGCCAGGTCGCGGACGCGTCGCCCTCGCCTCCGGTCGACGGATAGTGCCGGGCAAGCTCGGGCAGCGTTTCGTCGAGCACCAGACGGTGCACGGCGCCCATGAACCGCAGCGCAAGCGCGGCCGTCCCCGGCTCGTCGTCGAAGCCTTCGAGCACTTCCCAGACCGGACCGCCGAGCTGGAGGTCGTCCGCCGCGGACTCCAGCAGCGACGCGTACAGCGGAGAGCCCAGCTCGGAGCACCAGGCGGCCTGGCGCCGCAGGCGCCGAGCCAGCACGTCACGTGCTTCTGGCAAGGGCGATCTCCCTGGCGCGGTCGGCGTAGCCGGGATGCGAGGGCCTGGCGACTCGATACCACGCCAGTGTTTCCGCCAGCGCGTCTTCCAGGGCCGACGGCTCGAAGCCAAGCTCCCGCCGTGCCCGCTCGATGACGTAGCCGGCATGGCGGCGTGGATGGGGTCCGTAGGGGCTCGCCCCTTCCGGGAGCTCGGCGAACGGGACCGGGTGGATCCGCTCCTCCACACCCAGGGCCCGAGCGATGCCTCCGATCAGGTCGTGCAGGTTGACGTCTTCGAACGCGGCGTTGTAGGCGCGATGCGCAGCCGCTTTGCGAAGGTCGCACGCGAGCGCGCACGCGAAGCCGATGTCCTTCACCCAGGCGAGGTTCGCGGGCCGCTCGTATGTCTCCTCGGGAACCAGCAGCGGACCACCGTCGGCGACGCGCTGGATGTAAGCCGCGATGCGCAGCGTGTGGTCGCCGGGTCCAAACACCGCAGGCGGCCGCACCACCGTCCACGGCAGTTCGCTGTTGCGCGCCAGCAGCGTCTCGCACCATCGCTTGCCCTCGAGGTAGTCGAGGGCTTCAGGCGGCGGGCCCTCGAGCGGCACGAAGTCCTCCTCGCGCGCAGGTCTCCCGTGGAGGTCTGGATAGACGCCTGTCGAGACGAAGACGTATCGCTCGCCTTTGAACTGCCGGGCTACCGCCTCGATGTCCCGAGGCTGGAAGCAGGCGAGGTCGAGCAGCACGTCGGGTTGTGTTTGTGCCAGAGCGCGGGTGAGCTGAGCTTCGTCTTCACGGTCGAAAGCGACATAGCTGGTAAACGTCCCGTACGGCCGCTCCTTCCGGCCCGCTGCGATCGTCTCGACGCCGCGCCGCATCAACTCCTTGCATGCCGCGACGCCGATGAACCCGGCCCCGCCGAGGACAAGGGCGCGGGTCAAGGGTGACCCGCCACTCTAGATGTCCCGGGTCACGAAGTCCACATCGACGCCTTCGATCTCGCGGAGCCGGTCCGCCAGCTGCTCGGCGAGCACGACTGACCGATGCCGCCCGCCGCTGCATCCGAACGCGACCACGACGTGCTTTCGCCTGCCGTTCAGGTACAGCGGCAGAAAGTCGCGCGCCATCTGCGTCACGTCATCGAGCAGGCGCCCGGCGGCGGGCTGCTTCATGACGAACTCCGCGACGGCGGCGTCGCGCCCAGACAGGTCCCGCAGCTCGGGCACCCAGTAGGGATTGTCGAGAAACCTGACGTCGATGACGATGGCGGCGTCGGCGGGGGCGCCGTTCTTGTAGCCGAACGCGAGACATGTGATCAGGGGTCGTTCGCGGCTGCGCAGGTGCTCGACCAGCTCGCCGCGCCTTGACTCATCAATCCTGTAGTGCGCCCGCTGGAACGTGCCGCCATCGTGGCGGTCGTCCTCACCGTCATGGATCAAGACGTAGTCGATCGCGCGGCGATCGGCTTCGCGCAGCAGCTCGGCGCCACCATCGCTGACCCCGAGCACGAGATCGCCTTCGCGTGCGCCGTCGAGCTCGTCGATCCGCGCGAAACCGCCCGCCTCGAATGCTCGCACCGCGTCATCCATCCGCTGGACGGTCGACGCCCCGACGATGACGAGTGTCACAGCGTCTCTTTCAGGCGTGCCGCCAGACGTTCGGGGATGCCCAGCTTCACGATCTCATCGACCGGCGCCTCCCGGATCGCCTGCACCGAACCGAAGTGTCGCAGGAGCGCGCGCTTGCGCGCCGGACCGATGCCCTCCACCGAATCCAGCGGCGAGGTCAGCGCCTTCCGCGCGCGGACCTTGCGGTGATGAGTGATCGCGAACCGATGCGCCTCGTCACGGATGCGCTGTACCAGAAACATCCCCGGCGAGTTCCTTTCCTGCACTATGGGCTCGGCGCGGCCAGGCGCGAAGATCTCCTCGCGCTCCTTCGCAAGCGCGAAGGTCGGGATGTCTGCGTACCCGGCCGACTCCATGACCTCGAGCGCGGCGCTCAGCTGGCCCTTGCCGCCGTCGATCAGGATCAGGTCGGGGCGGCTGGTGAAAGATCGGTCGCCGACGATGTCGGCCTCCTCGCGTCGCTGCGCCGACTCGAGGCGCTCGAGCCGCCGGCGCAAGACCTCCTGCAGCATCGCGAAATCGTTCGGACCCGGCGCGTACTTGATCCGGAAATGACGGTAGTGGTCGTTTCGGGGACGGCCGTCCTCGAAGACGACCATCGAGCCGACCGCTGAATCGCCCTGGATGTTGGAGATGTCGTAGCACTCGATTCGCCTCGGCGGAGTCTCCAGGTCGAGGGCCTCTGCGAGCGCCGCGAGCATCGGCTCGGTGCGGCTGCGGTCGTAATCCGCCTGGATCCGAAGTTGCTCGAGCTCCTGTCCGGCGGTCTCGGCGAGCTGCGTCACCAGGGCTCGCTTGCGGCCGCGTCGCGGCACCTCGATCGTCACCGGGCGACCTCGCTTCTCACTCAGCCAGCCGGTGATCAGCTCAGGCTCGTCGACCTCTCCCGGCAGGATGACCGACCGCGGCACGTGCGTCGCGCTCGAGTAGTACTGAAGCATGAATCCGCGGAGCAGCTCCGCCTCGGTGGCATCGGCCGCGCCGTCGAGAGCGTGACCGTCGTGTCCGACCATCTTGCTCTGCCGCACGTACGCGACCTCGACGAACACGTCGTTTCCGCTGCGGGCGTAGGCGATGATGTCCTGGTCGTCCCGGCCTCGGGTCACGACCTTCTGCCGGTCCGCGATCCGCTCGATGGACTGCAGCTGGTCCCGGTAGCGCGCGGCATTTTCGAAATCGAGCCGGGTCGCCGCCGTTTCCATTCGGTCATGCAGCTCGCGGACGAGGATGTCCGAGCGTCCCTCCATGAACAGAGCCACCTCGTTGATGCGCGCCTTGTAGTCCTCTGAGCTGATGCGGCGCTCGCATGGACCGGGGCACCGCTTGATGTGAAAGTCGAGACACACCTTGCCCTGCTTGAAGATCTCGTCCGAGCAGGTTCGAAACGGTAGGAGCTGCCGGATCGATTTCACGGTCGAGCGAAGCGACTGGGCCGATGTGTACGGACCGAAGTAGAGCGCGCCATCGTTCTGCACCCGGCGCGAGTAGTGCACGCGCGGAAACTCCTCGGCCGCCGGAAGCTTCAAGTAGAGATAGTTCTTGTCGTCCTTGAGCCGGATGTTGAAGCGCGGCCGGTAGTTCTTGATCAGGTTGTTCTCGAGGACGAGCGCCTCGACCTCGTTGGCCGTGGTGACGAACTCGAAGTCGGTCGCCTTTCGAACGAGCTCCGCCACCTGCGCGGTCGGCGCGTAGCCGGGGGTGAAGTACTGGCGGAGCCGGTCGCGCAGGCGCAGCGCCTTGCCGACATAGATCACCTGGCTCCGGTTGTCTCGGAACATGTAAACGCCAGGGTTGTCGGGAACCGCCTGCAGCCGTCGCTTGATCGCGTCTTCGAGGGATACCGCCACTAGAGTGTCGATTCTAGGAACCCGTAAACTCGGTGCCGTGAGCTCGAGCCCCCCGCCAGGACCGTCCCAGGCTCAGCTTGGCGGCTACTCGCGGCCGGGTGCCCAGACGAACAGCCTGGCGGTGATCAGCCTGGTGACGGGCGTCGGCTCGTTTCTCGGTCACATCGTCCCGTTCATCGGCGGCGGCACGCTCGCGCTGATCGCGATCGTGACGGGCTTCATGGCCCGGGGCCAGATCAAGCAGACCGGCGAGCAGGGCCGGTGGATGGCCAACGTCGGAATCATCATCGGCGTCATCCACCTGGCGGGGCTGTTCCTGGTCCTGCTCTTTTTCCTCTTCGTGGTCTTCGTGCTCGGCATCGCTCTGTTCGGCGCTGCCACGCACAGCGGCTCAGCGCCGTCTCCGAGCGTCCAGCCGACCGGCTAGCGTCTCGGCGTCCCGTACGTCCGCCGGAATGGCGACGACAGGAAACACAGCCGAAACCAACGCCACGATCGCCGCCGCCCAAAGCGCCGCGTCGAGCGACCATGCGATGACGGGGCCCGCCAACGCCGAGCCGATGGGCGTGCCGATCCAGTTGACCGACATCGAGATCGCAAAGGCACGTCCGAACCAGGCCGGGTCGGTGCGCCGCTGGCGCAGCGTGAACAAGGCGACGTCAAACGGTCCGTTGGCCACCCCGACGACCACGATCGCGGCCACGACGAGCGGCAGCGAAGCCGCAAGCGGAAGCAAAGCCATCGCCGCCGCGCTCACCACTATCGCCCCGACCATCAGGTGACGCTCGCGCCCGCGACTGTTGATCCGGCCGAAGAACAAGGCCGACACGAGACCGCCGGCACCCATCGCGCCCCACAGCAAGCCAACGGTCGCGGGTCCCTGGTGCAGGCGGCCGAGGACGAGGACGGGCACCGCGATGTTGAGCACGCCCCAGCTCAGGTTGTATGTGCTCAGCGTGAGCGCGAGGCCGCGCAGCGAGGCGTTGCGCGCAACGTAACGGAGGCCGTGCCATGCGTCGACGAAGAGCGACGGTCGCCCGGAGTCACGAGGCGTCGGGTCGTGAACGCGCGCCATCAGCGCCGCGGCCGCGACGTAACCGACGCCCGTCGTCGCGATGGCCCATTCCGGGCCGGCGAACCCAACCAGAACGCCGGCAAGTGGCGCCCCGAGCAGCGTTGCGATCACATGGCCGCTGCTGTCCAGTGCGTTGGCGCGCTCCCAGAGGTGGCGGGGCGCGAGGATCGGAAACAGCGAGCGAGCGCCGCCGTTGCTCAGTGGGAACGTCAACGACGAGACGAAAACGATCGTCAGCAGCAGCGGCGGCGGAAGCGCCTGGCGCCACGACAGGCCCGCGACCAGCAACCCGGTTGCCGCGGCAACCAGGTTGTCGAGCATCACGAGGCGGGCGCGGCCGTAGCGGTCGAGAAGCGCCCCCGCGATCGGCGAAAGTAGGAGCCCGGGCGTGATCGCGAGGAAAGCCGTCACGCCGGCAAGCTGGGGCGAGTGATACCTGGCGAGCACGAAGAGGATCAGCGCGATGGCGACCATCTGGCCGCTCAACCGTCCAACCAGGAGGCTGGCGTAGAGATAGGCGAAGCCAGGCACGCGCATGAGCGTGCCGTACGTCGATCTGGCTTCTGTCTTCAGCTCGAGTTAGACCGCGACTTTCGAACGGCGGGAGCGCGCGGCTCCATTCGACGACGCTCCGCGCTTCCGCGCCTTGGCGAGCGGCTCTCGCAGGAACTGACCGGTGGCCGATTCGCGATTCGCCGCCAGCTGCTCTGGCGTGCCCTCCGCGATCACGTAGCCGCCCTTCTCCCCACCCTCGGGCCCCAGATCGATCAGCCAGTCCGCGGTCTTGAGCACGTCGAGGTTGTGCTCGATCACGACCACCGTGTTGCCGTGCTCGACGAGGCGATGCAGCACCGCGAGCAGCCTCTCCACGTCGGCGTAATGCAGTCCCGTCGTGGGCTCGTCCAGCAGATACA
>VBEF01000116.1 GCA_005881275.1 Chloroflexota bacterium | reverse complement strand
AACGCCGAACTGGCCCTGGCGCTGCAGCGCGATCACGCGCTGGTCGTAGAGGCGCGATTTCATCATCCAGCGCAGGGCTTCGAGCAGGAACTCCTCCTCCATGCGCGACTTCGCCCCGGCGGCGATGGTGCCGTCGGGCAGCAGCACCGATCGCCGACCCTGCACCGGCCTATTCTTGCTCAGGACCACTCGACCGCGGCGGATGTCGCAATCAGGCCTGCGCCCGAAGCGCCTGCGCGGCGCGCTCTCCGCTCAGGGCCGCGCCCTCCATGTTGGAGGCCCAGCTGTAGTCACCGCAGAAATGGATTCCGCCAACCGGCTCAGTCAACTGGTCGAACGTTTTCATGCGGCCGACGCTGTAGAGGGGCATGCCGTGGGGCCAGCGCTGTACCTCCACCCTCACGATCCGATCGCGGTACTCCGGGCGCAGACGGAACAGCTCCCGGAGCGTGCCTGTCTTGATCGTGTGATCCGGGTCATCCCAAACCACGCGCGAGGTCGGGTCACCGACGATATTGTGAAAACAACCGCCACGCTCGTCGAAATCTCCGGGCGTTCTGATGACGAACGCGTCGAGGTTGTAAGCGACGTCGGATCGAGCGGCGGTGAGCGGATAGCGGGTCGGCCGAGCGTGCTTGGAGTTCACGACGATGTTCGTCGTCATGAAGCGGCCGTAGCGCACCGCGCGCAGGGCGGCACTCTTCCAGCCCGGAAGGTCGACGATGACGTCGGCGGCCACCGGCGCGGGCAGAGCCGAAACCACCAGGCGTGCCCAGACCCGTCGCGTCCCGCCATCCTCATCCACCTCGATTGCATAGCCGCCGTCTGCTGGGCGGACTGAGACGACCCGTGACCTCAGGGAGACGCGCCCCCCGATCGCCCGGGCGAGCGCCTTGGTGAACTCGTTGGTGCCACCGTCGAAGACGCAATCTCCCCGATCGTGCCGCGGTACCGGCTGGTCGCTCCACGGTGTGGTGCGCTGGTCTCCCCATAGCCACAAAGCGCCGTAGAGCGAGATCTCGACCGACGAACCCGAGTTCATGATCTGGCACCAGCGGTCGAAGAAGCGATGCGTGTCGGGGGAAACATCTCCCAACCACTGATCGAAGGCCAGGTCGTCCAGTTCGGGGAGACTCGCCGGCCGGCGATCCATCTGCTCGGCCGTGATGCGTTCGATGCAGCTCTCGATCTCCGACCGGGAATCGGGATCGCGGGGATACAGACCGCGCCAGTATTCCTCCAGGTTGTCATCGCGCAGAAGCCGTGCGCCAACCTTGTCGGCCAGCTCCACCACTTTGACCCGATCCGTCGACACGTATTGAGCACCCGTGTTCAGCCAGATGCCGTCGCTCTGCTGGAGGGACCTGGTCCTGCCACCGATATGGTCCGCGGAGTCGAGAACCTCGAGGTCCTGATCGCGCAGGAGGTATGCCGCCGTCAGGCCTGCCACTCCTCCGCCCAGGACCGCGATGTCACGCCGATCCAATTCGCATCCCTCCGGTGCGCGACTTGAGCGGTCTCGAGACCACCTCGATTCAGTCGCACAGGGCACCTGTACGATACCGAGAACCGAGGCGGTCCCAAAGCCAAGGGGAAGCACGCAGCCGTCGGACCTGTCCAACCAGGAGGTGGTGCTGGGGATGGGGGTGTTCCTCCAGTACACGGTCATCGGTCTCACAGTGGGATCGTTCTATGCCCTTGTGGCCCTCGGATACACGATCGTCTACGGGATCATCCGCCTCATCAACTTCGCCCAGGGAGATCTCTCGATGGTGGGCGCGTTTCTCGGCTGGACGCTGCTCGTGTCTTTCGGGTTCGAGCACCTGCCCATATACCTGGCCCTCGTCATCGCCTTCGTCGTCCCGATGATCGGCACCGCGGTCGTGAACCTCGGCATCCTTCAGTTCGCGTACAAGCCACTGCTTCGGCGATCGCTCCTGGCGATCCTGATCACCGCACTCGGTATGTCCCTGCTTCTTCAGAACGCGGCCGAGCTCATATGGGGTGCGGCGATCGAGGCCTATCCGCCGAACCTCCTTCCGCTGAGCGGCTTCTTCGTGGGTCCGGTTCACGTCACCTACGTCCAGATCGCACTCGTCACGGCGAGCCTTCTCCTCATGGGCGGCCTCGTCGCGTTCGTCCAGGGCACGACGATGGGCACCGCGATGAGAGCCCTCGCGGTCGATCATGACGCGGCCAGGCTCATGGGGATCAACGTGGATGCGGTCATCCGCATCGCGTTCGTGCTCGGCGCGATGCTCGCCGCCGCCTCGGGCGTGATGCTCGGGATCTACTACGTCCAGATCCATTTCACAATGGGCTTCCTGCTCGGGCTTCGAGCCTTCACGGCCGCGGTGCTCGGTGGAATCGGCAACATTCCCGGGGCGATGGTGGGCGGCCTGTTGATCGGTCTGCTGGAGGCCTACACCACGGGGTATCTCTCGGGCACGTGGGAAGACGTGGTCGTGTTCGGCGTCCTGATCACGGTGCTGATCGTCAAGCCCACCGGCCTGTTCGGTGAGCGCGTGGCGGAACGGATGTGATCGCCCAGCTCGCAGAGCGCCCGGTGGGGCGCGCCTACGCGACCGTGCGTGACCGCTTGGGCAGGACGCCGTACTGGTCGCGAGTCATCGTCGTCCTGGTAGCTATCGGCGCCGCGGTGATCTCCTGGGGCGACGACTACGTCACCGCGGTTGCGGT
>VBEF01000119.1 GCA_005881275.1 Chloroflexota bacterium | reverse complement strand
CTGCGGTGAGAGGTACTGGCCGAAGAGACGTTGCACTGCAGCGAAGGCCCGGTTCCGCTCGTGCACGAAGGCGTAGAGGGCGACGAACACCACGATTGAGACAGCGGTGATGTTGACGATGAACATTGCGCCAACGAGACCGGTAGGCAGGTTGTTCGCACTGCGCAGCCTTCCGCCGAAGATGCCGACGGCGAGGATCAGCACAAGGTATGCGACAAACCATCGGAGCGCTTCACGCGGGTTGGCGAAGGCGAGGGCGCCGAGCGGCGCGAAGAACGCCCAGAGAACAACGACGCTCGAGGGAACGAAGCCGCCCAGCACGACCATGAGGGCGAAAGGGAGAGCGAGCATGAGGCTGAGCTGAGTGAAGCGGAAGACATCGTATCGGCGCGTCACGGTCAACATGACGATGGACAGGAGGGAGAGGACCGTGTAGGTGAGTGGTATCGCCCCTCCGAGCGGTTCCCCGAATACGATGTACGCGAGCCCCCAGAAGATGGCGAGAACGCTGATGAGCAGCGACAGCCCGACAAGGAGCCCGCGCTGCAATCGCTCATGCTCGGTATCAGCTGGGGTGGCACCGATGGCAGCGAAGCGCGCGAGCAGTCGGGCCATCGTGTCGGCTAGATGCTACCGCTGGGGCGCCGGATCCGCCCGCGCGCATCCCGACCCGAAATGACACACCCATCCGCATCCATACCGCGGACACGAACTCTTCAGACGTGGACTAGTGGACCGGCCTCAACAAGCAGTTCGCGCGCGGCGGCTTCGTTAGTGGGTGTCAGCTCAACATCTATCGCTCGAGCCATACCGGCCTTGAGCGGCTCGATCTCGATGGCTCCGATGCCACCGCCACCTCGAGAAGCGTCTTGCCCTCGACTCCACGCTCTTTGATGAATCGAAGATTCGCTTGAAGGTTCCATCGAGGCCCTTGCGCCGGTACGCTTTGCTTCCCCGGCCGCATTCTTTTCGCTGAAGATCTGCCGGTAACCATTCGGTGTGCAGCAGTCGCTCACGTCGAGCGGCGGGCTCGAATCGAGTAGCCCAGGGTCCCGAACTCCCGAGCGCTCTGTTCTCCGCGTGCTCCCGCAAATGTGTCGAGTGGATTGGCCAGCTCAACGTCGATGAGTCCGGCGCCGCCGATCACCGTCTCCCACCCTGCGCACGGCAGGGCCCCTGCGATTCAACCCGTCCAGAGATCGATGTCATGAAGCGCTTCCTCAGGGACCGGGCGCTCGAGGCAGATATCAGCCACTGTCATCCGGCCTCCTGGCCGCAACACCCGAAAGATCTGACGATAGACACCGATCTTGTCCGGGCAGAGGTTGATCACGCCATTGGAAATCACGACGTCGGCCCACCCATCTTCGACGGGCAAATCTTCAATCAGGCCCTCGCGAAACTCGACGTTGTCCAGGCTCAACCTGGCTGCTATCGACCGACTGCGATCCAGCATCTCGGGAGTCATGTCGACTCCAATCACCTTTCCCTCGCTGCCCACCCAAAGCGTCGCCAGGAACGAATCCATACCGGCTCCGGATCCGAGATCGACAACCCTCTCACCAGGCTTCGGCCCGCCCCAAAAGAAAGGATTGCCGACGCCGGCAAAAGCTTCGCAGGCGTAGTCGGGAAGCTGGTCGAGCGGTGTCGCAGGGTAGCCGAGTCGAATCGCGTGGGCGCGCCCGGTGTGGAAGTGATACTCAGCGGTAGGATCCGCCGCGACCTCGCGGTATTTCTCACGCACCTCCCTGCGCAGCGCCTCAAGATCGACCACATCGAGTATTTCGGCCATCGGCTTGTCTTAGTGATTGCCTGCCGGATGATCTGCCTTGTCGGCCGTCGCAATAAACACCTCGCCGCGGTAGATGTACTGCTCGTCATCCGCGCCGGATAGTCGGCGTTTAACGCGGCTGATGCAAGACTCACGATCCCGGACCTCTAATGATTGAAGACGCAGTCGCGAATTCATGCGGACCTGATAGTCGAAGTGGTCTTTCGGTCGCCATCGATGCTCAATCGACTCGGTCCAAGCTTTGATCGAAACGAAACCCGCTTGCTCGAGCAACACGGTCATCTTCTGAGTGCTGTCGCAGCAAGCCCGATTGTCGACTGCGGGTAGCTGGATGACCTGGGCGCCTGCTGCCTGCAGCTCGTCATCCCAAATGGCGCTCGCAGCGGGCTCCTTCTCCGACCCCCAAGTAACCGTGCCCACCGAGCCTCCTGGCCGCAACACCCGGTTCAGCTCCGCGAGG
>VBEF01000118.1 GCA_005881275.1 Chloroflexota bacterium | reverse complement strand
CGCGCCATAGAGCAGCCGCCCGTCGATGCCGGGATAGAAGGTCGCCAGCACCGCCCCCGATGCAGTGGTGTCGATGGACGCGTGCAGCAGGGCGACCACCGGGAGGCTGCCTTTTGTCGAGTTGAACGCCCACGTGATCACGATGCGGACGGGGACCGAAAAGAGGACCAGCAGGTAGGCGGTGTACTCGATCAGCTGGCCGCCCTGCGGTCGGGCGTTGTCGATCAGGCCGCCCGTGATGAAAAGAAGCGGGAAGTGGATGAAGCCAAAGCACGGGGCCACCGCGATGCTGGCCAAGACCGGTCCCCATCGCCTTTGCAGTCGCGCGGTGACAAAGCCCATCCAGGCGCCCTCTTCCCAGACCGAGATCAGGACCGCAATGAGGGCCAGGTTCATCAAGTAGGCGGTCGGGAACTGCGCCGCGTGGCTGCCGAACGGACTCAGCGCGCTGCCGCCGCGACTTATGACCGCAACGGCCAGGAGGAGAACCGGTGCTCCGAAAATGGCGATGAGGTACCACTGCGGGGCAGCGCGAAACTGGTAGTAGTGACGCCGCAGGGCGCTGGTCCCGGCCTTGCCGTCGGCGATCCGCGTCACCAGGAAAGCCACGCCGGTGAGGCCGAAGATCGTGACCAGCAGGATGCCGGCCTGGGCCGGGACGTCCACTGGCAGAACTCCAAGTCCGGACCTGCCAAGGAGAGATGGAACAAAAAGGATCCAGCTGATCGGATAGAGGATCAGCAGGAAGGCTGCCACCGGGCGCCTGGCGATCATCTGCTTGACTGAGTCCACGGCGGTCACCTCCACGAACTTGATGCGGCCAGCATCAGCCGTTTCACGCCCTGCGGAAAGTGCCCCACATCAGGACTTGACCGTGACCGCGATCACGGTTGCTATCTACCCGGGGTCACTTGGAAAGCGAACCCGCCGGCTGTACGCTCGGGTCCACTGATGAGCCGGGGCGAGAGATGGGGTCGGTACTTCGCGTTGACTGCGCTGGCGCTCATGTGGCCTGTGGTCGTGGACTACATGCGAGGCCTGGTGCATGGCGCAAACGCGGCGATCTTCGGCATCAGCGCGGTTCTCTACTGCGGCATCTACGTCTGGTACTGCCTCGCCGGCCTCAAACTGCGCGGCCGGGTGGTTCCACCGGCCACGGTGGGGTCGCTGGCGTTGCTGGCGGTGTTGCTCGATCACGTGGGCGGCGAGGTGTCCCTCAACTACTTCCTGATCCCTCTTCTCGTCGCCGGGTTCAGCCTTCCTGCCCGGCGCGCGATCATCGCGCTCGGCCTGGTCGGCACATTGTGCCTCCTCGAGCTCGTTCTTCTGGCCAGGATGCCGATTGGCGAGACGGTGCTCGAGGCGATCCTCATAGTGCCAGTGGTTGTGCTTTTCGGTGGCAGCACGATGGGGCTTCGCTATCTGCTCGATACCCTGTCTGAGCTCCGCGCGGCGCGCGCTGAGATTGCGCAGCACGCAGCCGGCCAGGAGCGGTATCGGATCGCCAGAGACCTGCACGACCTGCTCGGTCACAGTCTTTCGCTCATCACATTGAAAGGTGAGCTGGCGACGCGCCTCCTTCCCGAGGGAGTCCGGGGAACCGCCGAAGTTCGGGACATCGTGACCCTGAGCCGTGACGCGATGAGGCAGGTGCGCGAGGCGGTGTCGGGCTACCGCCAACCCACGCTTGCCACCGAGTTGACCGCCGCCCGAGTGGCTCTGAAGGCGGCGGGAATCGACGTCGAGGTCAAGCAGAACGTCGGAGCCCTCGACCGCGAAACAGAGGCGGTGCTGGGCTGGGTGGTGCGCGAGGCGACGACCAATGTCGTCCGGCATTCAGGAGCCAAGCACTGCCGGATCGCGCTGACGCGGACAGACGGCGGGATCGAGATCGAAGTCGTCAATGACGGCTGGCGAGTGCCTCAGATGCCGGCGGGCAACGGCCTGCGAGGACTCGACGAGCGTCTCGCCCTGCTCGGAGGAACGCTGGAAGCATCCGCTCTGCCCGAGTCGGGATTTCGCCTACGGGCAACGATTTCGAGGGCTGTCGACGCGCACCCGGCCGCGATCGACGCCGAGGTATCCGGGTGATCCGCATTCTGATCGCGGAGGATCAAGCCATGGTCCGCGGAGCCTTGCGTGCCCTGCTCGCCATGGAAGACGACATCCAGGTGGTGGGGGAGGTGGCCAGGGCCGACGAGGTCGTCGCCGCCGCTCTCGCCTGCCGGCCCGACATTGCCTTGATGGATATCGAGATGCCTGGCGGCGATGGCATCTCAGCCGCGGCCGCGCTGCACGAGGCCTTACCGCAGTGTCGCAGTCTCATTCTCACGACATTTGGCAAGCCGGGTTTCCTGCGTCGCGCGATGGACACCGGGACTTATGGTTTCCTGCTCAAGGACGCGCCGCCCGAGCAGCTGGCGCTTGCCATCCGCCGCACCGCCCGAGGCGAGCGGGTGGTCGATCCGGGTCTGGCAGCGCTGGCCTTGAGCGAAGGAGTCAGCCCCCTGACCGAAAGGGAGAGACAGGTCCTCGCGGCGACCGACCGAGGCGCTGACCTGGACGAGATCGCGAAAACCCTCTTCCTGTCCCACGGCACTGTGCGCAATCACCTCTCGAACGCGATTCAAAAGCTGGGCGCGCGCAACCGTTCGGAGGCGGCGCGCGTAGCCGAAGCCAAG
>VBEF01000097.1 GCA_005881275.1 Chloroflexota bacterium | reverse complement strand
CTCCTGAGCCGTTTCCCGCCGCCGGACCAGGTACCCGTCCAACCGAGCCTCGCCCTCGAGCCCGCGCCGCAGGCGGCCGGCCTCAGGATCGTCCAGGATCCGGCCGAAGCCGCAAGCCTGCCCAACGGCTCGCAGGACGTCGGGGTCTTCACGTTCACGGAAGGCACCGGCCGCGGCTGCCGGATCCTCGGCGTCGGCGTGTCGATGGCCGGCAAGACGTTCTACGTCACCGAGCCGGAAGCCATGGATGCGGTGGCCAGCACGCTTGCCGGCCGTCCGATCTCCGGTCATGACGCGAAGGAAACCGAGCTTGCGCTGCGCTCCCTCGGCGGGGGCAAACGCGATTGGGCGTTCAGCACCTTCCTGGCCGCGTACCTCCTGGGGGCGGGATCGCGCGATCCCCGGCTCGAAGACCTCGCGCGCGAGTTCCTCGGTGTGGAGCTCGTCAGCAGCGAGCAGCTGCTGGGCACCGGACGCGCCGCGCGCAAGCCGTCGACGGTGGCCGAAACCGAGGCCGCCGAGTTCGCCGCGCGCCGGGCGGAAGCCATCCTCAACCTGCGGCCCCGGCTGGAAGCCGAGATGCGGAACCTCGGTGTCGACTACCTGTTTCACGAGATCGAGCTGCCGCTCGCCGGCGTGCTCGCCGATATGGAGTCGGAGGGCGTCGCGATCGATGTGCCTTACCTCAAGGCTATGCAAGACGAGCTCGCCGCGCAGCTCGCCGCGATCGAATCCGAGGTAGAGGAGGTCGCCGGCCAGAAGTTCAACCTCAACGCGCCGCAGCAGCTCGCCAAAGTCCTGTTCGAAGACCTGCGCCTCCCCGTCGGCAAGCGCACCAAGACCGGTTATTCGACTGACGCCGACACGCTCGAGGCTCTACGCGAGAAGCACCCGATCATCGGCCTGATCCTCGAGCATCGACAGCTGTCGAAATTGAAGTCCACCTACGTCGACGCGCTGCCCCAGCTGGTAGATCCGATGAGTGGGCGGGTGCACACATCGTTCGGACAGGCCAGCACCGCGACGGGTCGCCTTGCATCGTCCAATCCGAACCTCATGAACATTCCGATCCGAACCGAGCTCGGCCAGCGCATTCGCCGCGCCTTCAAGGCAGGACGGCCTGATCATGTGATGGTCTCGGCCGACTACTCGCAGATCGAGCTCCGCATCGCGGCGCACCTGAGCGGCGATCCGATGCTGCTCGGCGCGTTCGCCGCCGGACAGGACATCCACACCGCCACGGCCGCGGCGGTGTTCAAGATCCCGATCGAGCAGGTCGACCCGAACCAGCGCCGCCTCGCCAAGGTTGCCAACTTCGGCTCCATCTACGGTCAGGGCGAGTACGGGTTGTCGCAGCAGCTTGGGATCACGGGCGATGTGGCGCGCGAGTTTCTCGGCCAGTACTGGTCGACGTACTCGCGCTTGCGGGAGTACCTCGACGATGTGCGACGCAAGGCCCGCGAGGAAGGGTTTGTGGTCAGCGCGACCGGCCGGCGCCGGGCGATCCCCGACCTGCGCTCACCCAACTTCCAGCTGCGCGGCGCAGCCGAGCGCATGGCGATCAACTTCCCGATGCAGTCGCTGGCCGCGGACATCATCAAGATCGCGATGGTGCGGCTGCATCGCGAGATCGAAGCCGACGAGATCGAAGGCCGGATGCTCCTCCAGGTCCACGACGAGCTGCTTTTCGAGGTGCCGCGCTCCGAGGTGGACCAGTTCGCGGAGAAAGTGCCCCGCATCATGACCGGCGCGTACGAGCTCGAGACCGGGATCGAGGTCGAGATGAAAGTCGGTCCGAACTGGGCCGACATGAAAAAGCTGGCGGTCGTGCGTGCTTAGGCCGGATGCCTGAGTTACCTGAAGTCGAGACGATCGTCTCGGATTTGCGCCCGCACCTGGTTGGCCGCATCATCGTTCGCTGCGAGCTGAACTTTCCGACCATCGTCCGCCACCCCGAGCCCGAGGAGTTCATCGACGCGGTGGTGGGACAGCGGATCGTGTCGGCACGCCGGCGCGGAAAGTACATCCTGCTGGCCCTGACTCCTCCCGATTCATGGGGAGGTGGCGGCGAAGCTGCCGGAGGAGCGGCGAACAATCTGCTCCTGGTCGTCCACCTGGGCATGACGGGACAGCTGCGCCTCGTCGACCCAGTCACACCGCTGGAGAAGCACACGCACGCTGTCTTCTTTCTCGACGACGGCCGTCATCTGCGCTACCGTGACCCGCGCCGCTTCGGCCGGCTGCTGCTCGGAACAGAGGAGGCGTTGCTCTTAGCGAAGAAAATGCCTCGCCTTGGACCAGAGCCGATCGACCCTGGGTTCGCCGCCGACGAGCTCTACCGCCGGCTTCGCAAGAGACGCACCGCGCTCAAGGCCGTCCTGCTCGACCAGCGCGCCATAGCCGGCGTGGGCAACATCTACGCGGACGAGTCGCTGCACAAGGCGCGACTGCGGCCGGATCGCATGGCAGGCACGGTGAGCAGGAAATCAGCTCAGCGCCTTCATGAGTCCCTTCGCGAATCTCTGCGGACCGCGATCGCGAATCGAGGCAGCTCCGTCGACACATATCGCGACGCGTGGGGAGAGATCGGCGGCCAGCAGGAGAAGCTGCTCGTCTACGGCCGCGCCGGCGAGCCTTGCTTCACGTGCGGCCGGCCGCTCAGCGCGATCCGCATCGCCGGCCGCACCACCGTCTTCTGCCGCCGTTGCCAGCGGTAACGCCCCGGCTCGTAGCCATCGGCGTTCTGGCCGTCGTCTTTGTCGCGCTGACGATAGCGATCACGGCCGGCGCCTTTACAGTCCTGGACGTTCAGGTCGCGCAGGCGATGCGTGACGCGTGGCTGCCGCCGCTCCATCCGGTCCTCCAGCTGATCGCGGAGCTGGGCGGCATCGAGCTGACGACGATCCTGATGCTCGCGCTTGCTGTGTACCTCTGGCGCGCCGGTTTTGGGTCGGACGCATTGGTGTTCGTCGTCTTTTTCGCCGCGATTGCGTTCGAGCTGTTCTACAGGTTCAACCTCTATCACCCGGGTCCGCCGGGTTCCCTCGCCGAAGCCGACGGCCCCAGCATCAGCGAGCTGCTGCCCGCGGCCACCGGGGGCAACAGCTTCCCAAGCGGCCACGTGCTGCGCAGCGTGATCGACTACGGCCTCATAGCTTTCGTGATCAACCGACTCTCGGCCTCAGAGCGAGTCCGCAGGCTCGCGGTCGGGGGGGCGATCTTGATCATCGTGGTGATGGCGTTCGATCGCCTGTACCTCAACGTTCACTGGGAATCGGATGTGATCGGCGGCCTGATCCTCGGCTCCATCGCGCTGCTCGCCGGCACGGTCTGGCTTGACCGTCCGCGAAAGGCCGAGAATTAAGTGCGCATGGGGGAGAGGCCGGTGCTGATCATGGTCACGTGCGGCGGACGCGATGACGCGGAACGGCTGGGCGAGGCGCTGGTCCTTGAGCATCTCGCGGCGTGCTGCTCGGTCGTCCCAACGGTCCATTCCTTCTATTACTGGGACGATCAGCTCCGGCGCGAGCACGAGTCTCTCCTCCTCGTCAAGACCCTGGAATCGCAGGCGGCCGAGGTCCAGGACTTCGTCCGCAGCCACCACAACTACGAGCTCCCAGAGATCCTTCAGGTGGCCATCGAGGGAGGGTCTTCGGCGTACTTGAGCTGGATGGAGAGGCAAGTAACGAAAGCCGGGCGGTAGCTGTTAAGTAAGGCGCAAAGAGAGAGGTCCCCGGCACTTAGACTGCGGGAAAAGGGAGGCGGGGTGGCCACTGCAGTAACCGAGCCCGGCGAGTCAAGCGGTCCCAAGCGCCGACGCCGCCGCGCGCGCCGAGAGGTCGCGGCCGCCGCCGCCGCATCGAGTGGGGAGAACGGCC
Organism: Chloroflexota bacterium; assembly: GCA_005881275.1. GTDB lineage: Bacteria > Chloroflexota > Dormibacteria > Dormibacterales > Dormibacteraceae > 40CM-4-65-16. Next base: position 8,512 of record VBEF01000097.1, on the reverse strand, counting down.
ACAACGGCCAGACGACCCCCGTAGCCGTGCTCGTGGAGCCCGTCCCCGCCATCGAGACTCCGGCGCCGCCTCCGGACCAGGACGAGTTCCAGGATCTGCTCGGCCAGGCGGTCGGCCTCCGCCTCGACGCCGTCTCGCGCGAGTTCGGCGGCCGGGACGAGATGCATGTCGCGGCGCTGCGTAACGTCACCCTGGACATCGGCCCCTGCGAGTTCGTGGCCATCATCGGGCCTTCCGGCTGCGGCAAGAGCACGCTTCTCTCGCTCATGGGCGGTCTCGACCGCCCCAGCTCCGGTCATGTGTACGGCGCCGGGCTGCCGCTAGGCGAGCTGCCCGACCGCGACCTGTCCGACTACCGGCTCCAGCGGGTGAGCACGATCTTCCAGACATTCAATCTCATCCCCTCGATGACGGTTGAGGACAACGTCGCGCTGCCCCTGACCCTGGCCGGGGTGGAGCTCGAGGACAGGCGCAAGCGGGCGCGACACCTGCTTGCCCTGGTTGGGCTTGAAAAGCGTGCGCGCGCCCGCGCGGGGCGCCTCTCGGGCGGTGAGCAGCAAAAGGTCGCGGTGGCGCGCGCGCTGGCCAACCGGCCTGGGCTGATCCTCGCCGACGAGCCGACGGGCAGCCTTGACTCTACGGCGGGCGAGGTCGTGCTCGAGCTCCTCCAGGACCTGAACCGGCGCGGCGCGACGGTGGTGCTGGTCACGCACGACCCAGAGGTCGCCCGCCACGCACGCCGCGTCGTGCGCATGATCGACGGCCAGGCGATCGAGCTCGATGCAGGCAGGCCGACGGTGCGCAGCCAGGAGCCGGTCGATCCCCCGGCTCGGATGCACTGGCGCGACACGGTGAAGGTTGGGCTGGGCAGCGCGGGCCGGCGCCCCCTGCGAACCGCGCTGACAACCATGGGCGTCGCCATCGGCATCGCCGCCCTGAGCTTGATCGTCGCCCTGGCCGGCGGCCTCCAGCAGGCGCTGGACGCGCCCGCGCTGGCTACGAGCCAGGTCCATCAGGTGGCCGTCTATCCCGTCGCCGACGCCCGCATCCCCGCCTTCGACGCCGCGACACTCGCAACACTGGGCCGGCTGCCTCACGTGCGGGCGGCGTGGGGGCAGATCGGGATGACCGGGACGTTTGCGGTGAACGCCCCGTCCGCCGGTGCCGCAAAGCCCGCTGCGCCCCCCACAGGCGAGCTGATATCGCTGCCGCCCCTCGGCTCCTCGAGCACGCTTCCCTCGCTTGCCGCGGGGCGCATGCCGCGCTCAGACGCGGCGACGGAAGTTCTCCTCACAGACAGCGAAACGGTGGCCATGGGGTACCGGTCGCCCTCAGGGGCGATTGGCACGCAGGTCAAGTTCATCGCCGACTACGGCGATCTGGTCGCGGCTTCAAGCCGAAACAAGGTCGCGAAACCAGTGGAGCTGAACCTGCTCGTGGTCGGCATCGTGTCCGGCAACTACATGCCGGCGGGCGCCCCCGGAGCGCTTGCGCCTTACGGCGTCGTCCGCAGCTACTGGAGCGCGCTCGCCCAGCCCAACGGGTGGAAGGGCGGCGAATACTCCAGCGTCACGCTCCTGGCGGATTCGGGTCTCTCAGTCGAAACCTTGCGTCAGCGCGTCGAGTCCCTTGGGTTCCAGTCGCAGACGTTTGGAGACCAGTTCCGAAACTTTGAGGACCTTCTCGGCAAGCTGCGTGTGGCGCTTCTCGGACTCGCCCTGGTCGCATTGCTTCTTGCGTGTCTCGGAATCGCGAACACGATGTACACCGCGGTGCTCGAACGAACCAAGGAGATCGGAGTCTTGAAGGCGCTGGGCGCCCGGTCGCGCGACGTCCTGCTGCTCTTCATCGCGGAGGCGGCCGGCATCGGGCTCGCCGGCGGGCTGGTCGGCGCGATCGTTGCGGTTGGGCTTGCCCGGCTTGGCAACAGCGCAGTCGACCGGCTGACGCAGTCGATCACGAGCACGACGTTCGACGTGTTCCGCACCGATGTCGCCGTGCTGCTGATCGCCGTGATCATCGCCGTGATCTTGAGCACGATCAGCGGCCTGCTGCCTGCACTGCGGGCGGCCAGGCAGGACCCTTCTCGCGCCCTGCGCCACGAATGAGGGCGTCGGCCTATCCGCTGATCGACGCGGACGAGGCGGCGGCGCTCGTCCTCCAGCACTCGTCTGTGCTTGGCGTCGAACGAATCGAGCTGGCGCGCTCTGTGGGCCGCGTGCTCGCCGAGGACCTGATCGCGGAGTCGCCGCTCCCGGCATTTCCCTCGAGCGCAGTGGACGGCTACGCCGTGCGCGCTGCGGATGCGGGCAAGACCCTCCGCGTCGTGGGTGAGTCGGCGGCCGGGCGACCCTTCGACAGTTCGCTGCCGGCCGGCACCGCCGCGCGCATCCTGACCGGCGGTGTCGTGCCCGACGGCGCGGACTGCATCGTCATGGTGGAAGACGTCCATGTCTCAGGCGACACCGTCACGGTGCCTGCGTCGCTGCGCGCCGGCGGCAACTTCCATCGGATCGGGGACGACCTCCGCGAAGGTGACCGGATCCTCTCGGCCGGCGCGCAGCTGGGGGCTGCCGAGCTGGGGATCGCCGCGGCGACGGGGCGCGCCGAGCTGCCCGTGCGTCGCCGCCCGCGAGTCGCCCTCATGTCGACGGGGGATGAGCTGGTCGAGGTGGGGAGGACTCCGGGGCGAGGCCAGATCCCCGACTCGAATCGCTGGGCGCTCCTCGCCGCCCTTCGCGAGGCGGGCGCGGATGTGGACGTGCTCGGCATCGCGCCCGACGAGGCAGAACCGCTGCGCCGCGTCGTGGTCGACGCACTGAAGGAGGCCGATGCGCTGGTGACGTCGGGCGGCGTGTCGGTGGGCACGCACGACCTGGTCAAGCCGCTGCTCGAATCGCTCGGCACCGTCCACGTCGGCCGGGTCAAGCTCAAGCCCGGCAAGCCATTCACGTTCGCGACGCTGGCAGACCATCGGGTGGCCTTCGGTCTTCCCGGCTTTCCGGTGTCCTCGCTGGTCACGTTCGAGGTGTTCGTCCGGCCGGCTCTGCGCAAGATGCAGGGGTTCGCCCAGCTGCATCGTCCGACGCTGGCGGTCCGCCTCGCGTACGACGCGAAACCGACCGCCGACCGGACTGAGTACCAGAGGGTCGTCCTGCGCCGCGAGGGCCGAGAGCTGGTCGCCGAAACGACCGGCTCCCAATCCTCCTCGCGCTTGATGTCGCTGGCGGGCGCGCATGCCCTGGTCCGGATCCCCGCCGGGGATCAGGGGTTCAAGGCTGGGACCGTGGTCGAGGCGCTTATCCTGTCCCTGCCTTGATCCTCGGTTAGTCCGGACTCTCCGGGATTTTGCGAGGACGCACTTTCAGATAGTCCGGACTATCCGGGTATGTCCCGAACGTTTGTGCGCCTTAGAATTAGGCTTCACCAAATGCCCACCCTCTTTCGTGTCGACGCACCCTTCAAGCCTGCCGGCGACCAGGCGCAGGCGATCGCCGAGCTCACCGAAGGGATTCGGTCAGGCCTGAGCCAGCAGGTGCTGGCGGGCGTGACCGGCAGCGGCAAGACCAACGTGATGGCATGGGTTGTCGAGCAGCTGCAGCGTCCCGTCCTGGTGCTCAGTCCGAACAAGACGCTGGCAGCCCAGCTGTGCGCCGAGTTTCGGCGCCTGTTGCCCGACAACGCCGTCGAGTATTTCGTGAGCTATTACGACTACTACCAGCCCGAGGCCTACATAGCGCGGACCGACACATATATCGAAAAGGACTCGAGCCGCAACGACGACATCGACCGGATGCGCCATTCGACCACCCAGAACCTCCTGACGAGGCGCGACGTCCTGGTGGTGGCGAGCGTGAGCTGCATTTACGGCATCGGCTCGGTCGAGGACTACATGGGAGAGTCGCTGAAGGTCGAGAAAGGGCAGTCGATCCGGCGCGAGGTCTTTCTGCGCAAGCTCACCGAGATGCTGTACGAGCGCAACGACTACGACCTCGCCCGCCTGCGCTTCAGGGTGCGGGGCGACGTGGTCGACCTGGTGCCCGCGAACGAGGAGAAGGTCTACCGCGTCGAGTTTTTCGGCGATGAGGTGGAGCGCATCCAGGAGCTCGACTCAGTGACTGGCGAGATCCTCGGTGTGAAGAACGAGTTCACGGTGTTCCCCGCGTCGCACTACGTCACGCCGGCGGACAAGCTGCGCATCGCGATGACCGACATCGAGGCGGAGCTGGAAGAGCGGTGCAAATGGTTCGAGGACCACGGACGCCTTCTCGAAGCGCAGCGATTGCGACAGCGCACCAACTTCGACCTCGAGATGCTGCGCGAGACCGGCACATGCGCCGGGATCGAGAACTATTCGCGGCACCTGACCCGCCGCCAGCCAGGCGAGGCGCCGTACACGCTGATGGACTTTCTTCCGGACGACACGATCATCTTCGTCGACGAATCGCACGTTGCCGTGCCGCAGATCGGCGGCATGCTCGGCGGCGACAGGTCGCGCAAGGCGGCCCTCGTCGAGTACGGATTCCGGCTGCCGAGCGCGTTCGACAACCGCCCGTTGAGCTTCGAGGAGTGGGAAGAGCGCGCGCGCAGCGTCGTCTACGTGTCCGCCACCCCCGGGCCTTACGAGATGCGCCGCACACAGCGGACGGCCGAGATGGTCGTGCGACCTACAGGACTTGTCGATCCAACGGTAGAGGTGCGCCCCACCGAAGGACAGATCGATGACCTGCTGGCCGAGGTGAAGAAGCGGACGGCGCTGGGACAGCGCTCGCTTGTCACGACGCTGACGAAACGTTTTGCGGAAGACCTCGCCGACTACCTGCGCGAGTACGGCGTGAAGGTGCGCTACCTGCACTCCGAGCTCGACGCGATGGAGCGGATCGAGGTGCTGACAGCGCTGCGCACCGGCGAGGTCGACGTCGTCGTCGGCATCAACCTGCTTCGCGAGGGGCTCGACCTGCCGGAGGTCGCGTTCATCGGCATCCTCGACGCCGACAAAGAGGGCTACCTGCGCGCCTACCGATCGTTCATCCAGATCATCGGCCGAGCCGCCCGGAACGTCGAAGGCCATGTCGTGATGTACGCCGACTCGATCACGGACTCGATGCGCCAGGCGCTCGACGAGACCGAGCGGAGGCGCAACAGGCAGACCGCCTACAACGCCGAGCACGGCATCACACCGGAGACCGTGAAAAAGGCGATCTACGCCCTCGAGATCAACGAGAACGACATCCAGGCGGATGCGATCGAGATCCTGGCGGGCGCCGGAGTGCCGCGCGAGGACCTGCTTGCCATCGTGCGCGACCTCGAAAAGGAGATGCGGCGCCTGTCCAAGGAGCTGCAGTTCGAGGACGCGGCGCGAGTGCGCGACCGCATCATCGCTTTGCGCAGGCGGCTGTCGGGCGAGGACGTCGCGAAGGAAGACGACGCCGATGTGGCGCTGGCCATAGCGGCTGCACCGAAGCAGAAGACGACCGTCCGGAACTGGAGAAAGACGCGACGCGGACCTTAGCCCTGAGGTCTCTCGACGATGTCCTTGATCAGACCGAGGATCCGGTTGCGCGAACCGCGAAGCACAGGGAGGTTCGCCAGGCTGATCAGACGCACGATGAGCTCGGTCGTCTCGTCGATCACCTCCAGCGTGCGCAGCCGTCCTGGAGATCGGTCGAAGATCCAGAAGTACAGGATTCCCATCTGATAAAGCCAGAGAATGAGTGGAAGGAACTCCGCGATGTCCTTGGGGATCCGCGCCCCGGACCCCGAAACGACCTCCGCGTAAAGCTCAACGACCTCGTCGCGCAGCGGCTTCGCGGCGCCGCCGAAGGGGTTGAGCGGGCTCGCCGGATTCGCGACCGTGCTGAAGATCGAGCCGGCGACAGCGTGGAAAGGCTCGCACGTGACCACAACGGCGCGGATGGTTCCGCGCAGTCGAGTGGAGAGGTCTTTCTCACGGCTGAGCAGGGGCGCGATCGCCGCGGCATGCAGCTCATGCGTGTGGCGGTAGAACTCGAGCACGAGATGCTCCTTCGAAGGGAAGTAGTGGTACGAGCTGCCGAGCGAGACGCCCGCGCGGTCGGCGATGGCGCGCATGGTGGTCGCCTCGTACCCGTGCTCCTGGAAGAGGTCGAGGGCGGCCTTCAAGATGACCGCCCTCGAGGTCTCTCCGCGTCGGGTCTTTGGCGCCGCGATCGCCAAGGCTCGCTCCTAAGCCCCCGGCGCGGGCTGGTAGGGGTTGTAGTTGAGCGGAGGCATGGGCCTGTCGCGGCGGCGGATCGTGCGCAGGATGAGCAGGTTGTTGAAGTGCATGAAGCCGAGGACGAGAAGCACGGCGCCGATCCGCGTCACGCTCTGCTTGAGCATATCTGCCAGATTCGAAGGCGCTCCTCCGGTGTTGATCAGAATCGCAGCGGCGCCGAAGTTCACGAGGTAGAAGCCGACCACCAGCAGGCGGTTGACCGAGTCGGCCAGCCCGTCTTCCTTGAACACCGAGACAAGGAACGGGCGGCCGTTGCGAAAGAGGGTGTCCCCGACCCAGATGGTCAGGAACGCGCTCACCACGATGTAGACCAGGTAGTCGAGCAGTCGGTAATCCATCGCTATCACCCCAATCTTGATTTGAACATGTTCAACTAGAGCGTAGATGAGGCAATAACTGAATGTCAAGAGGATTAGAACATGTTCAAAACATCGGACGAGCCAATGCGCTGCTCGCCGCCGAGCCGGCGGGGTGGATGGAGACCCTCGGGGCCCGGATCGCACAGGCCGAGCCCGGCCGGGTTGTCCTGGAGCTGGTCGCCGGGCCCCAACACCGCCACGGCGGTGGGGTGGTCCAGGGTGGGGTGATCACGCAGATCGCCGACGCTGCGATGGGGATGTCGCTGGCGACGCTCCAGGAGGACGGGATGTGGAACACCACCATCGAGCTGAAGATCAACTTCATCCGGCCCGCGATCAAAGGCCGCCTGCGGGCGGTCGGCCGGGTGGTCGAGATGCGGCAGACCCTTCTCTTCAGCGAGGCGGACGTCTTCGACGACCAGGACCGCCTCGTGGCGCGGGCGTCCTCGACCTGCATGCCGGTGCCCGAGGGCCAGGGTCGAGAGTGATGAGCAGCCAGACAGAGGTTGTATCTCCCGCATGGCGGTGGCTGGGTATCAGCCTCGTGGAACTCGGGGAAGGCAACGCCACGGTCGAGATGACCGCGTCCGACGACATGGCCAACCACGCCGGATTCGTCCACGGTGGCATGATCACTGCGCTGGCCGACTCGGCCATGGGCCGCAGCCTGTACACCCTCAATCCGGGCATCGTCCGCGCGATGAGCTTCGACCTGAAGCTCAGCTTCATCTCGGCGGGAAAGGTGGGGGAGAAGCTGCGGGCAACGAGTCGCGTGGTCCATGCAGGACGGCGGACGGCGGTCACCGAGTGCCGGGTCGAGGCGCCGGGCGGACGCCTGGTCGCCACAGCCAGCGGAACGTTTGCGATCACCCGAAATAAGGAATAGTCGAAGGTCCGGATGCCCATAGACCAGATCACCATCCGCGGGGCGCGCGAGCACAACCTCAAGAACGTCACCCTCTCGATCCCGCGTGACAAGCTCGTCGTCTTCACCGGACTGTCGGGATCCGGCAAATCGTCGCTTGCCTTCGACACGATCTACGCGGAAGGCCAGCGTCGTTACGTCGAATCGCTTTCGGCGTATGCGCGGCAGTTCCTCGGGCAGATGGAAAAGCCCGATGTCGACATCATCGAAGGCCTGTCGCCGGCGATCTCGATCGACCAGAAGGGCACGTCGAAGAACCCGAGGTCGACGGTTGGCACGGTGACCGAGGTCTACGACTACCTCCGGCTGCTTTACGCGCGCGTCGGGCATCCTCACTGTCCCGTTTGCGGACGCGAGGTGCGACGGCAGACGGTGGACCAGATGGCGGACCACATAGAGAAGCTGCCGAAGGGCACACGCGTGATGGTGCTGGGGCCGGTGGTCAAGGGTCGCAAGGGCGAGTACAAGTCGCTGATCGAGGACGTCCGCAAGTCGGGCTTCGTGCGGGTCCGAGTGGACGGAAGCCTGTACGAGATCGGCGAGCAGATCCCGATGGACAAGAACAAGAAGCACGACGTGGAGGTCGTGGTCGACCGGATCGTGATCGGCCCGGAGCAGCGGACGAGGCTCGTCGAGTCGATCGAGACCGCGGCGCGGCTGGGCGGGGGTCTGGTCATCGTCGCGCCGGTCGATGGCGGCGAGGAGATCCAGATGTCTCAGGCCTTTGCCTGTCCATACGACGGGACCAGCGTGCCCGAGCCCGAACCGCGCAACTTCTCGTTCAACAACCCGCACGGCGCATGCCCGGTCTGCACCGGCATCGGATCGCAGCTCGTGGTCGACGGCGACCTGGTGGTTCCTGATCCGTCCCTGTCGCTGCGCGAAGGCGCGATCGCCGCCTGGAGCAAATCGCAGTTCTTCTATCCGGAGCTGCTCGAGTCGGTGAGCAAGTACTTCGGCATCGACATGGAC
>VBEF01000096.1 GCA_005881275.1 Chloroflexota bacterium | reverse complement strand
ACCTCGGCCGCCCTTGGCTCAGGCGAGATTGGCTACCAGGCGGCGGCGGCGATCTGTCATCTCCGCGACCAGCTCGGTGACAGGTGGGAGCCGGCCAACGAGGCGGAGATGGTGGACAACGCGCGGAGATTCTCGGTTGAGAACCTGCGCCTCTGCTGCCGCCACGCCAGGCACGTGGCTGATCCGGATGGTTTTGACAGAGACTGCGAAGAGGACTTCGAGCGGCGCTGGCTCCAGGTCGACCCCATGCTCGACGGCATGCACTCCGTCGACGGCGTGCTCGACCCGGTGACCGGAGCTGCCTTCCGCACCGCTCTGGATGCGCTCGCGCTGTGGCGCGGTCCGGAGGACACCCGCAACCACGGCCAGCGCATGGCCGACGCGCTGGCCGAGCTGCTCGACCACCACATGAACGAGGGCAAGCTGCCGCGGCGCAAGGGCGTCCGGCCACACGTGACCCTGACCACAACGCTGGAGGGCTTGAAAGGCGAGCTCGGGCAGCCGGCGGCGGAGCTCGAGCTGGGATTGCCGATCTCGGGCAAGACCGTGGAACGCCTGGCTTGCGACTGCACCATGTCGCGAGTGCTGATGGCGGACTCGGTCGTGGTCGACGTCGGCCGCGCCACCCGCACCATCTCGCCGGCGACGCGGCGGGCGCTCCAGGTGCGAGATCGGGGTTGCCGGTGGCCGGGCTGCGACCGGCCTGTGGGTTGGTCGACTCCGCACCACATCGAGTTCTGGTCGCGAGGTGGTGCGACCGACCTGGGCAACCTCGTCCTGCTCTGCCACTTCCATCACCGGATGGTGCACGAAGGGGAATGGCAGGTGTTGAGAGTCGGCGATGAGGTCCATGTCATCCCGCCCGAGCGACTGGCCAATGTCTACGCTCGCGGACCCGACGTGCGCTGGGCGGCGTAGTCGTCAGACATTTCCTTGCAGTGATCGCCGCTTCGCGCGCAAGGACCTAGCCGTCTAGGACTATCACTTACACCTTTTTTACAGGGGATCGACCGGGCCGCCATTAGCGTTCATCTTCCAAGTCTGGGGTTCAGTCCGTGGAGGGAAGGATCGTGAAGAAGGCGCTTATTGCCGCCACAACAGCGGTTGGGCTAATGCTTGCGTCGCCGGGGGCCGCCCAGGCGGCGTACACGCACTGCGACTGGGATCCGATCGTCCCCGTCATCACCCCGGGCGGGAACCTTGTGCTCGTCTACGACAGTGTCTGGACGGCGTACGCCACCAGCCTCGGGTTGCCCCTCGCGAGCTATACGGCCAAGCGCGCCTACGACTCAAGCGGCCGCCCGGTGACGGCGGTCGATATGGCGATCACGACGCCGACAGGTCTCCTGTTCAGGTACTCGTACCTGGCCCAGGTGACGACCGGCCTGCTGGGATCGGGCACTGTGCTCGCTTACAGCTACGGCACCAGCAGCACGCCTACGCATCTGAAGTTCGTCCTGCGCCAGGCGTAGACCTTGGCGCCGGGCCGGCGATCTGAGATCTACCGCCTGGCCGTCGGCCTGGCGGCCGCGGCGCTCTTCACCGCGACGTTCTCGCTGTTGGCCGGGGTGGCCGTCGACGGGTGGGTGATCGCGACGCTGGCAGCGGGCGGCCTGCTCGCACTGCGGTTCCCCCTGCACGTCAGCCTGAGCGAAAAGATAAGCGTCGTCACCGCGGTCTTTTTCGCCGCGGTCCTGCTTCTGCCGGTGGTGCAGGCGGCCGCCCTTGTGGCGGCCATCTCTGGGGTCGACATTGCGATCGCGGCAACGCGAAGAGTGGTTGCCAACCGCGAGAAGCCGCCTCTGGGCGTCGTCGCGCTTTCGCTCTTTTTCAACGCCTCCCAGCTGTATTTCTCAGCCTGGGCGGCGGGCCTCGTGCTTCTGGCCGCAGGCGTTACAGCCGGCGGCGGAATCAACCGCGGGCAGGACGCGTTTGCGGTGATCGCCGCCGCGGCCGCCTTCTATGTCACCAACCACGTCCTCGTCGCGACCGCCGTCGCGTTCGGCACGTCGCGCAACCCCCTCGCGATCATGCGCACGACGCAGAAGGTCGTTCTCGCCCAGTTCGCGATCCTGTACCTGATCGGCGCCATCGCGGCGTATGCAGCGGCCCGGTGGCCGTGGTTGCTGGCGCTCACTGTGGTGCCGGCTGTCCTGGCCTACCACTCGTTGCGCCAGCGCATCGAGATCCGCCGCGACGCGATGCGGGCGATGGAGCGCATGGCCGACGAGGTCGACCGTCGTGACCCGTATACATATCAGCACTCGCAGCGTGTCGCGATCTACGCGCACGCCATCTCGCGCAGGCTTGGTTTCAACGGCCCGGAGGTGCAGATGATCGAACTCGCCGCGAAGGTCCACGACATCGGCAAGATTCGCATCCCGGACGCCGTCCTTCTCAAGCCCGGCAAGCTGACCGACGCGGAGCGCCGCGTGATGCAGACGCACCCGCGCCTCGGCTTCGACATCCTGAAGCCGTTCAGCGAGTACGCGAAGGTGCTCGACCTGGTGCTCACGCATCACGAGCGATACGACGGCCGAGGCTATCCGAACGGCACCGTCGGGCGGCGCCTGCTGCTGATCGCGCAGGTGATCCCGGTCGCGGACTCGTTCGACGCGATGACGTCGGCTCGGGCCTACCGCGGAGCGCGGACCTGGGAGTCGGCTCTCGAGGAGCTTCGCCGAGGGGCGGGCACGCAGTGGAATCCCCAGGTTGTCCAGGCGGCGGTGGCGGCGCTTGCGCAGGAGGAACGCGCGCCCGCGGAGCACGCGAGTCCGGTCCCGGTGATGGCCTAGCTTCTCACCGGCGCAAAGCGGACGTCGTGCTTCTCGCCTGGGTTCAGAAAGTCCGCCAGCAGTAACGCCTCCTCGACAACAGCCAGGCGTTCGGCTTTCGGGATGGGCTTCTCGAACGGGGTGATCACCAGGGCTGAATTTGCCGGCACCCACATGGCTCGGACGAAGCCGTCGATCAGGACGCTGCCCTGCATCACACCGTTGCTGCTGAACATGCCGAGATGCTTGCCAGGCGGCAGGATCCTTGTGCGGTCCGCATGCCCGAGCAGGATGTTGTCGAAATCCGGCAGCAGCCGAACGGGCACGGCGATCTCGGGATCGGGACGCGGCGCACGCGGCAGATCGAAGAGCTCGGCGCCTTGCTCGTCGCGGAAGACCTTCAGGCTTGGTCGCATCCGTTCGAAAACGTCACGCACGGCGAGCCCGGACCATGCCCGCATGTCGGCGGCCGAGGCGGGCCCGAACGCGGAGAGGTAACGGCGCGCGAGATCCTCGACCGCAAACGCGGGACCGGGCTGCTGTCCGAGCCACGCCGCAAAGGTGGTCAGCGTGACGAGGCCTCTTCCTCCCCAGACGCCACGCGGCGGAGTGAAGACGAGGGGCTCCATGTAGCGAACGCCGTAGGCCATAGCAGGTCCGTCGTGCTGGGGAAATCGCTGGGCGAGGAGCTTGGCCAACTCCGCGATCGTGCGCGGCCGCTCGGCCATGATCTCGCTTCCGGCGCGACGGATGGCCGCCATGTCCGCGTCTCGCATATCGCGGCCCCAAGGGCTGCCGCGCATGTAGCCGCGCTCACCGAGCGGCATGAAGACAGGCTTCAGACCCAGTGCGTCGCGCGCCGTGACGAGATGGATGGTGTTGCGCATCAGCGAGATGCGGACCGCCTTCCGGTCTTGGATCAGGTGCGACAGCTCCGCATGGCGGAAACCCTGCAGCCGCGACCAGAGGCCGACGTACGGCAGGTTCGGGGCCTGGGCCTGCATGCCGACCAGGTGCTCGATCGTGGCCGCGGCGGAGGCGCGCCGGCGTTCAGCAAGGAACTGGCGGGCGAGCAGCGCGCGGTTCAGCGCGCGCCGGCCGAGGACCTGGGCACGTTGATGCACCGGAACATTTTCCGGCCGACTGGGCTACAAGCCGGCTTGGAGCTTGGCCTTCTCGCCGACCTTGCGCATCTTGTCGACCCGCTTCCTCAAGTCCTTGCGGCGCTGTTCGCCCCGGTCCGGATCGAAGAAGTAAGTCGCCGCGGCGGCAAGGCCCATCCACATCATCAGGCGGGTCAGCCTGAATCGCATGAACATCACCTAGAGAACGGCTTCAGGTCGGGCGATACTTGACGGCCGTTCGACGAGGTGCTATCTCCGAGCCACTCAAAAAAAGGGGAGGGAAGCATGAGCACGCAGGGTCAACTTGGTGCAGCCCGGTTGGAGCGCGACGCGATAGGGCTGGCACCCGTCCTCTTCCAGTCGATCACCCACATGGCGCCGGCGGCCGCGGTCGCGTTCTCGATCATCTTCGCCACCACCTACGCCGGTGGGTCGACACCGCTGGCCGTAGTGCTCGCGCTCGTCGCATGCCTGATGGTCGCCATCAGCATCGGGCAGCTGGCCCGACACCTCCCGTCGGCAGGCGGGCTGTACACGTACAACGCCCGCGGCCTGCATCCGACGGTAGGCTACTTCGTGGCCTGGGGTTTCATGATGGCCGAGCCGCTCGTCGCTCCTCTCCTGTACCTCATCTTTGGCAACGTCCTTTCGGTTTATCTCAACAGCCACTTCAACACGCCGACCTGGTTGTGGGCGCCGCTGGCCGCGCTCGCGGGCGCCATCGTCTGGGTCCTTGTCTACCGAGGGATCCGCATCTCGACCGAAGCCGGTGTCGCGCTGGGCGCTTTTGAGATCGTGGTCTTTCTTGCGCTCGCCGTCACGCTCATCATCGCCGCCGGGTCGAACAACACACTCAGCGTTTTCAGCCCCGGCACGGGTAACTCGAGCGGACTGGGCTCGGTCTTCGCGGGAATGGTCTACACGGTGCTCGCGTTCATCGGGTTCGAGGCCGCGGCGCCTCTTGGCGAGGAAGCGAAGAACCCTCGCCGGACGATCCCGCAGGCCGTCGTCTGGTCGTGCGTGCTGATCGGACTCTTCTACCTCGTGTGCTACTACGCCGCGACCGTCTATTTCGGGCCGAGCCAGATGGCGGATCCCAAGAACGGGTTCTTTGGTTTCAACGGTGGCGATCCCTGGGACGGACTGGCGGCCAAGGTCTGGGGTCCGTTCTCGATCCTCGTCCTGCTCGCGATCATCAACAGCGCGATCGCAAACTCCAATGCGGGTGCCAACGCGGCGACGAGGATGGGCTTTGCGCTGGGTCGCGCCGGCATCCTGCCGCGGGGCCTCGCGGCGGTGCATCCAAGATTCAGGACGCCTTACGTGGCGGTCCACGTCCAGGGGGCGCTCGGGATCGCGATCGCCGTAGTTCTCGGTTTCGTGTTGAGCAGCCCGCTCAACGCTTTTGCGCTACTCGGCACGATGGTCACGCTGATCGTGGTCGTCATCTACATCCTCACCAACCTGAGCAACCTCGTCTTCTACTGGCGCGAACGCCGCGACGAGTTGAACCCGATCTGGAACGTGGTGGTGCCTGTGCTGGGGGTCGTGATCTTCATCCCGGTCTTGCTCGCGTCGTTCGGCATCGATTTCGCCGGCTTGGGCATCGTGAGCCTGACCGCCCCAGCCAACGCCGCACCGTGGATCGACCTGGCCTGGCTCGTGCTCGGCGCGGCCCTCTACGCCTACCTGTCCGCGCGCTCCCCGGCGGCGCTGAAGGAAACCGCCACCATCTTCGTCGAGGCATGAAAAGGGGGCGCTTGCGCGCCCCCTTCAGCGTGGCCGCGCAGGGCGTAGCGCTGCGCGCGTCCGTCCAGATGAACCAGGCGTGGTCGTTGTCGCTGATCAGCGTGTTGTAGTCGCCCAGGAACTGGGCCGTGAGCCCGTTCGTGGACGACCCGTCCGGGTCAGAAGAGGCCGAGATTTTGTGTTCTGACGAGAAAGCACCCCCGCTCACCGACTCCGCGAGGTAGCTGTCGTAGTGGACGACACCGGCACCTGGATGGGTCCCCGCCGCCATTGCGTCGACGGCCTGCGTCGCGACCGTCACCTTCTGCCCATTCGGCGACACCGCCACCCCCGGGAAGAAGGCGCTGCGTCCCGCCACATCAAGCACTGGCGAAGCGGCTGTCCATGTACCGCCACCGTTGGTTGAGGTGGTGAGCACGACCTTGCCGCGCCCGCTGCGATAGTCGGCCCATGCAACATAGATTTTGCCGTCAGGACCAATGTCGACGGAGGGAAAGCTGTCGTTGCGGAAGCTGGTGCCGGGCAGCGGTGATGGTATGGGCACCACCGTGCTGGCGACCGCCTGGTTGCTGAAGTGCACGCCTCCGTCGGTCGACTTGACGAACATCTGGGCGTCAGTCTTGGCGCCGTTGATCTGGGTGCCGCTTTCGAAGAAGACGTAGACGTCACCGTTGGGCGCCGTCCGGATTGCCGAACCCTGCCGGCCGCCGATGCTGCTGTTGTTGTGGGCGGGCGTCAGCTGCTGTGTCGGCGAGAAGGTGCGACCGCCGTCGGTCGACCGCGAGAACGCGATCGGCTCGGCGCGGCCAGGCCCGCCTTGAAAGAGCGTCCAGCTCACATACACCGTGCCTTTCAGGGGCGAGCTCGGGCTGCGGTCCACCCAGAGGTTGATCTTGTCGTTGAAGTCCACCGGGTTTGTCCGGCTGGTGGCGAGCACCGGGTCAGACCAGGTGGTGCCACCGTCGGTGGAGCGCGACACGGTGATCAGCTCCGAGTTGGTGACCACCCCGCGCACGCCGGCGAGGGAACCGTAGTACGCAGTCCCGTCCAGGGCGAAGGCGATCGTGGGATCGCCGTCCGAGGCAAGACCGGGGACCCCGAGCTGGCGAGCCAGCTTGGCGAAGCCGGGCAGGGTGTGAATGTTGCCGCCGTTGAAGCTGGCCGTATTGTCACCGCCGGCCGCAGCCGAGAACTGGCTCCAGCTGGCGCCGCCATCGTGGCTGACGTAGACGCCGGAAAGGCCAACGTTGGTGACGAAGGGGCAGCCTGAGGTGGTGCACCCCGGCAAATCGATCTCGTCGTTTGCCCCGGCCACCAGGTTCGTGGCATCGGTCGGGTTCTGCGCGATGGCGGGCTCGTTCTGCTTGTTCTGGGGGAAGGGTGCCGGCTGCACCAGGTTGGTTTGACTTTGGACGACTGACGCCTGGGCAGGGCCGGCGCCTGCCACAAGGGCCACCAACGCCCCCATGGTGACCGCTAAGGGTTTCCAGACCGATCTCAGGCTCTTCATGTCGTCTCCCCCCACTGAACGGCGGCTTAAGAAACGCTGGTCTTTCGGCCAGTCTAACCACGCCCGGTCGCGTTCTTCAACCAGGGAATACGGAAGCTCCCGCCGAGCCAGTAGGTTTACAACTTGATGACTCGCCGCGGACTCCTGCTGTTCGCCGCGATGTGCGTCCTGTGGGGAATTCCCTACCTCTTCATCCGCATCGCGGTGGGCGAGCTCACTCCGGCGACCCTCGTCTTCGTGCGCACGGGCATTGCGGCGCTGATCCTCATGCCCTTTGCCCTCGCGCGCGGAGGGCTGCGCGAGATCGGCAGCCGCTGGGTCGCGCTGATCGCATTTGCGGCGATCGAGATCGCCGGTCCATGGTTCTTCCTGTCGAGCGCTGAGCAGCGCATCTCGAGCGCGCTCGCCGGCCTGCTGATTTCTGCTGTGCCGCTTGTCGGCGTCGCGATCGCGACCGCGCTGGGCAATCGCGAGCATCTAGAGCTCGGCAGCTTGACGGGATTCGTGATCGGGTTGGCGGGGGTCGCACTGATCGTCGGCTTCGATCTACGTGCAACGGATGGCGTCGCGCTCGTCCAGATGGTTCTTGTGGTGGTCGGCTACGCCGCGGCGCCGGCCATCCTCGCGCGTTACCTCACCGGGGTGCCCTCAGTGACCGTGATCGGCGTGGCGCTTGCGCTGTGCGCAGTGGGATACGCGCCCGTGGCGGCATTGCAGTGGCCGCACTCGGTGCCGAGCCTTGCCGTGATCGGCTCCGTCGCCGTGCTGGCTGTCGTCTGCACCGCGATCGCATTCCTTCTTTTCTTCCGATTGATCGCTGAGATCGGACCGGTTCGAGCCACGGTGATCACGTACGTCAACCCCGCGGTGGCTGCCATCCTGGGCGTCGCCGTCCTGCACGAGAACCTGACCCTCGGAATGGGTTTTGGTTTCGCGCTGGTCCTCGCCGGCTCGGTCCTGGCGACGCGCCGCCGGGCGCCATCTGCGGTGTCGCGAAGGGCCCCCGAAGCCCAGCCCGGGAAGGCCCTGTGATGCGTCTGGCAGTCGGCCCTGCCCGGGCCTGGGGAGAACTAGCGCTCGACTGCCCGTACTTCTCGGTACCGGCACGTTTTCGGGTGTATGAAGGGGCGCGGTTCCACCGCGGCCATTGCCGTGTCCGGCCTGCTGTGGGTTTCTGCGTGCGCCGGCGCAGTCCTGGCCCTGAGCGGTTGCACAAGCTGCCAGTCGACTGTGCGGCAGGTCGCCCTGCCCGCTCTCGCCGCGGGCTCGTTCGACGGCGTCGAGGCTGACCAGACCGCCCACCGCATCTACCTGGCCGACCGCACCAACAACAAGGTCGCCGTGGTCGACATGTCCTCGGCCAAGCCTCAGTTCGTGGGCACGATCGACGTGGCCGGCACGCCGAACGGGCTTGGCGTGGCGCCCAAGCTGCATCGCCTCTACGCCGGGATGGCGGACGGCAATCTTGTGGTGGTCGACACCGACCCCCAATCGCCGCGCGCCATGCAGGTGATCGACAAGATCTCAGTCGACAAGACCAGCGCCGACCTGCTCGACTACAGCGCCGGGCTGCAGCGCGTCTTCGTCTCGACCGGAATCGGGGGCGAGGTCGTGTCGGTCGACGTGGCGGGCACCCAGGCCCAGCAGCGGTTCGCGCTGAAGGCCCCTGTCGGCCAGCCCCGCTACGACCCGACGGACGGAATGCTCTACGTGACCACGCCCAGCACCGACTCGCTGCTGAAGATCAACCCGGCGGACGGCAAGGTCGTGAGCACGATCAAGCTTGCGGGCTGCCACCCATACGGGCTCGCGATCAACCCGGGCCGGCAGCTTGCCCTGACCACCTGCCGGAGCAGCGTCGCGGTGGTCAACCTGCAGAACAACGCGTTTGACGTGAGCCGCGCGGTGGCGGGCGGCGACATCGTCACGTACGACGCAGCCGCCGATCGTTTCGTGGTGGCGTCGCCGCATGGCAACACCGACAGCAGCGTGAGCGCGTTCTACGGCGACGGGCACCTGATCGGATCCGTTTCGGGAACGCCGGTCACGCATGGGGCCGCTTTCGACGCGCAGCATGGCGTGGTCTACGCACCTGCTGCCGCGGGCCTGTTGAGCTTCGCCCCCGGAGCCTGCGAGCCGCCTCCCGACGGCCTGCGATTCGCGGGCGGCATGTCCTTCTTCCTGGCCCCGCTGCTCGCGTTTGCGCTCTTCCTCTACTTGTATGCGCGCCACCGGCGACGCGGTGGACCGAAGCGACTCACGTACGAGGAGCTCCGCAAGCAGGACATGGTTACCGAGCGAGAGCGGATGCTCGAGCTCGAGGATTCGATCCTCGGACCGGTCAACCAGGAGTGGCGGCCGGAGGCTTAGTCCATTCTCCGCAGCCGAAGGAGCTGCTCGGCGATCGGTTCGAGCGCGAGCTTGTTGACAGTCCTTATGAGGTCCAAGGCGTCCGCTGGAAATGCGTCGATGCCCTGACACGCCCCGGCGATGGCGCCGGCCATGGCCGCGATCGTGTCGCTGTCTCCGCCCAGCGAGGCCGCGAGAAGACATGCCTCCCACGCGCCGGCCTCTTTGGTCGCCTGCAGGACGGCGAAAGCGGCGGGCACCGATTCTTGCGTCGCGACGCTGGTGCCGACGAGGTTGCGGATGAACCGGACGAGCTCGTCGCGGGCCAGCCCGCGGACGCCGTCCAGCGCGGCATCGATCCTGGCGGCCACGTCGGCCCCTGCCACCCAGGCGCCATGGTTGCGCCCCGCACGCGCGGCTGACAGGCCGACCTGGATCGCGCCGTCGAGGCTTGCCCCGCCAACGCCTGCGCTGACCGCGGCCGCCACGGCGCTGGCGCCAGATAGAGCGAGCGTGGTGTTATGCGTGACGCCGCTGGCATCGACGACCGCCTGGAGCAATCCGTCGAAGTCTTCGACCGGTCTCGCGATGCCAACTGGGGTGACGCGCATCGCGGCGCCGTTCGTGTCGCCAAAACGGCCCGCCTCCTCGACCGAGGTGCCCGCGGCGACCGCCGAGATTGCGCGCTGGGTCGACGGTCCGAGCAGGTCGAGCGATCCCCGCCGCACCATTTCGCGCTCCCAGTGAGCCAGCGCATTGGCGAGGGTGTGGGGATCGATGCGTCCGTGTCCGTCGATCAACAGCCGCGCGATCAGGAGCGCCTGCTCCGTGTCGTCGGTGATGTGACCGGCGGGAAGACCGGCCGCGATCGGATGGTCGTCGGGCGCCGGCTGGAACCAGGTGATCATGCCGAAGCGACGATCGACGTCCTCGGGCGACAGGAGCTGCGTCGGCATGCCGAGCGCGTCGCCGATCGCCAGGCCGTACAGAGCGCCCAGTGCGAGGTTCAGCTCCGAAGACCGCGTCACTGTCCGTCACCCAACCGGAAGCGCAACCGGAAATGCTGCGGATCGAGGAGGCTCTCGACGTGCTCGATCCAATGTCCAGACCTGGTCCACGTCGTCCGCCGCGTGTGCAGGAAGGCGGTTCCCGCGCGCCTGCCGAGCAGCTTCGCCTCTTCCCTCGTCAACAAACCCACATCCACCAGCTCCTCACCGTGGTGTGGCACGAGCCCCGCATCTCGCAGGGTGCTCTGCAGCGAGTCTTGGTGCAGCCCGCTCAACGGAAGGTCCCTGAGCTTGCCGTCGGCGGGGACTCGGCTTCGCTCCAGCGAGACCGCAGCGCCGTTCGGGACATACCTCACGCGATCGATCGCGATCATCTCCATGCCCGGCACGTGCAACTGCTCGGCGAGCTGTTCGTCTCGGATGAGCTCGATCCGGACCACGCGAACCGAGAGGCTGATGCCTTCACGGGCGAGAGCTCGGGTCCAGCCCAGCCGGTCATCCAGAGGGCGGTCGTCGTACATGACGAACGAGCCACGCCCCGGCGCAGTGGATATGAGGTCGGCCTCGTGAAGAACCGCCAGGGCCTGGCGGACCGTGGTCCGGCTCGTCGAGAATCGCTTGGCGAGCTCATGCTCGCCGGCCAGGCGAGACCCCCTGTCGTGCAAGCCGGCCCGGATCTCGGCGGCCAGCGCTTCGGCGATCGCTTCGTGCTTCAGCTTCACGCCAGCACCAGCGCGGCTGAGGAGTCCCAGGCGAGGGCGACTTCCTCGTCCACGGCGACGCCGTTTTTCACGCCGGCCGTGTTCGGCCGCCTGACTCGAATCTCGCGGTGGAGCGCTTCGACGACGTAAAGCGTCGTGTTGCCGGCGAATGCGATCGATCGCACCCGGCCGACCAGGTTCGACCCGGTGGATCGAGCAGGCGCAAGCTCGATGTCCTCCGGCCGGATGGCCACCGTCAGCGTGTCGCCAACCTGGACCGGGCGATCCGTAGGGACCGGCAGGATGATGCCATCGCCAAGGTCCAGGACAAAGCCGGATCCGTCTTTGCTTCTCACGACCCCATGCAGGAAGTTCGCCTCTCCCAGCGACTCAGCGACGAAGTCATCCACCGGTGCGCGGTAAACATTCGAAGGTGTGTCGAGCTGCACGATCCTGCCGTCCCGCATCACGGCCACCCGGTCGGACATCGTCAGCGCCTCTTCGTGGTCGTGCGTGACAAAGACGGCAGTGACTCCAACCTCCTTCTGAATCTGCCGCAGCTCGAGCTGCATCTGCACGCGAAGCTTCTTGTCGAGCGCGCTGAGGCTCTCGTCAAGGAGCAGCAGCTGCGGTTTGAAGACGAGCGCACGGGCCAGCGCGACCCGTTGCTGCTGCCCCCCCGATAGCTCCGCGGGCCGGCGGGACGCAAAGCCCTTCAGGCGCACCATGTCCAGCGACTCGTCGACCGCCTTGGTGATCTCCTTGCGGATGAAGCGGCGCTGCTCCAGGCCGAACGCGATGTTCTGGCCCACGGTCATGTGCGGGAACAGCGCATAGCTTTGGAAGACCATGCCGATGTTTCGGCGGTGCACAGGCAGGTTCGTGATGTCTTTGCCGTTGACCGCGATACTTCCGCCGTCGGGTTGCAGAAACCCGGCGATCAGCCTGAGCGCGGTCGTCTTCCCGCTTCCGGACGGTCCGAGCAGCGAGATGAACTCGCCGTCCTGGGCGGAGAGGTTGAGGCCGTCGAGGACGACCTTGTCTCCGTAAACCTTGGTCAGATCGCGGATCTCCAGAAATGCCATCGCCTGCTCAGCTCGTGGCGGCGACCACGCCGCGCTCTCCGCTCACGATTTCGGCCAGGTTGTCGGTCGACCGGCCGTACGCTCGCCTGGCGAGCAACGGGATCAGCGCGAGCAGACCCACCAGGACCACCGCCGCGGCAAGCAGGACGCTCGAGATCGCGGCGGCCGCCGGGTCATAGGACTGGCGCAACTCCGTGAAGATCTGAACTGGCACCGTGCTCACGCGCGGACTGGCCAGGAAGGACGCGACGACGACTTCGTCCCATGAGGTCAGGAAGGCAAATATCGCACCCGTGATCACGCCGGTGCGGATGAGCGGCAGGGTGATCTTCTGGAACGTCTTCCACGGGTTGGCTCCAAGGCCCGCCGCCGCCAGCTCTAGCGTCCGGTCCACGGTGGTGAGGCTGGTGCTCACCGTGAGGAATGGAAAGGGAAAGGCGAGCACCGTATGCGCGAGGACGAGACCGGGCACAGTCCCCGCCAAGCTGCCGCCGAAGCCAACGGGACCGACCTGCCACCCCAGCGCCCACACGAAGTAATCGCCTACGGCGAGGTCGATGATGGGGACGACGAGCGGCGCGAGGAAGAGAGCCGTCAGGAGCCCGCGCCCAGGAAACTTGCCCCGTGTCATGCCCAGCGCCGCGAGCGTCCCCAGCAGCGTCGCGAGAACGGCGGTGGCCAAAGCAGTCTCGACGCTGACCGGAATCCGGAGCGTCCACTGCGGGTTTGTCAGCAGCTCCGCGTACCACCGCAAGGAAAGGTCCTCTGGAGGGAAGGCCAGGGTGGACGAGTTCGTGAAGCTCATCGGCACGACGACCAGGATCGGAGCGAGAAGGATGGCGGCGGTCAGGACCGCGCAGGCACGCCACAGCCACTGCCACGAGCGTGTCGTCATCGGGCGCCGCCGAAAGACTGGCGGAGGATCTCGCCGACCTTGAGCACCCGGGCGGCGGTCGCAAGTGTGGTCAGCGTGACCAGCAGGAGGATGGTCCCGATCGCCGACCCGTAGCCCCACTCCGCCTGAGCCATGTAGTCCGCCGTGTACTGGCTGAGAAACCGTCCGCCGGCATTGTCCCCGAGCAGTTGCGGCACAACGTAGAAGCCAAGCCCGGCGACGAACACGATCAAGCCGCCCGCGTAAAGCCCAGGCAGGCTCATGGGTAGGAAGACGCGGGCGAAAGCCACGATCGGCCGCGCGCCGAGGCCGGCCGCGGCCTGGACGTATTCGGGGTTGATTCCACGCATGACCGAGTAGACGGGGAGAACCATGTACGGCAGCAGCATGCAGGTCATGCCGAGCGCCACCGCAGTCTCTGTTCTGATCAGCGTCAGATGCTCGCTGATCAAGTGGATGCGCAGCAAGAGCTGGTTGATGATCCCGGTATCGCGCAGCACGACCTGCAGGGCGAACGTTCGAACCAGCAGGTTGACCCCGGCCGGAAACAAGACGGCGAAAAGCAACACAGCGGCGATTCGCGGTGAGGCGAAGCGGACAGCATACGCGTAGACGTAGCCGACCACCGCGCAGATGATCGTCACAAGCGCGGACATGCCGAGGGTCTCGAACAGGGACCGAACGCCGGATGGGGTCTGGGCGAAGCGCACGTAGTTGTCGAGTCCTGGCGTTGGATCCATGAAGCTGCGGAAGATCATCTGACCCAGCGGCCAGGCGAAGAAGAAGACCATAAAGAGTGCCGCGGGAAGCGCCAGGAGTCCCCACCACGCCTGGCTCCCGCCTCGGCGGCGAGAGCCGGTGATGCGCGGGGTCTGTGCCAATGCCGTCCCTAGCTTGAGCGCCAGTTGTTGAACGACGTCGTGATCGTGTCGAGATGAGCGGCGACGTATTCAGCGAGGGCTTCGCTCGTCTCCACGACGTGTGTTTGATTGAGATGTGTGGTCGGAAGGTCGTTCGCGATCTTCGGATTGGGCGTCGACTTGACGTTGCTGGGCGCACCCGCTGCGCAGAAGGAGAAAGTTCCGTTTACGTCCTTGCTGGTGACGAACGCGATGAACTGCATTGCCGCGGTGACGTTGGGGTCGCCCTTCGGCACGCCCATCAGATCGCCCGCCACGACCTGGCCGTCCCAGCTGATGTCGACCGGCGAGCCGGCATCGCGAAGAGAGGTGACGCGGTTGGCATATTCCTGTCCCATGGCCACCTCGCCGGATTTGAGCAAATCCTGGCCCTGGCTGCCGGTGGCATACCAGACGATGCTGCTCTTGATGGTGCCGAGCTTTTTCAGCGCACGGTTGACATCGAGCGGAATCAGCTTGTCTGGCGCCACTCCGTCAGCAAGAAGGGCGGCGTAGAGAACGGCGGGGACATCGTTGTCACCCGGCATCGCGCGCTTGCCGGGAAACTTCTTCGTGTCGAAGAAGTCCGCCCACGTCTTCGGTGTCTGGCCGCCGAACTTGTCGGTGCGATAACCCATCGCCCACGCGTAGATGTCGATCGAGGTGCCGTATGTCGTGTATGTCCCCGCGGCGAGCTCGCCCTTGTTCACCACTTTGTAGTCAATCGGTTCGAGGCTGTTCTTGCCGGCGCTGGGGAGGGCGAGGTTTGCGCTCGGGTAGACGACGTCCACGTTGTACTGCTTGGACTGGACCATCGCTTTGATCTGTCCATCCGTAAGGAATGGGCCATCGATGACCTTGATCCCTGTTTTCGCGGTGAAGGGATCGAAGAACGACTTTCGCTGACACGCCCCCCAATCGCCGCCAGTGTTGACGACGACGAGCTCCTTGGTCGAGGAGCTTGGGGTCGATGCCGAGCTCCCGCCACCGCCTCCGCAAGCCGCGACCGCCACCAACGCGACCAGAAGGGACACCAGCCCGCCGCCTCTAGCTCTGTTCATCACGCTCCTCCACCTCCGGACTAGACATGTCTAGGCATGTTGGGCCAGACGGTTGAACTTGTCAAGCCCTGGGCTGAGCGATTCCGTCGGTTCGATG